>DASSFG010000348.1:0-11094 GCA_035694685.1 Pirellulales bacterium | reverse complement strand
CTCGACGGGGGCAAGCCCCGTCGTGGCGGAACAAAACCAGCCTCAATGCCGTTCGCTGCGTCACGCCGATTTTGCGAACGCTGGTCCCATTCTACGTCACACACTCGCTTTTGCCGCGGACCCTTCTCATCCTGCTATTAGCGGCGATCATCATCTCAGCTATTTCGTTCTCGTCCGACGCCTCCGCCCAGGAATTGCAGTATCCGCTGGACATTGCCGCTCACGGAGAGACGATCTACCTCGCCGATCGCCTTTTACCCGGCATTTGGAAATCGGAAGGCGGCAAGCTCAGCCTGTACTTCGAGGGAAGCAAGAAGCTGCGCACTCCGTTGAACGCCCCGCGTTGCCTGACCGTCAACAAGGAAGGACACGTCTTTGCCGGCGACAGTGCCATGCGCGAGGTCTACCGTTTCGATGAAGATGGCAAACCGCAGCCGCTCACCGGCGCTGGCATCGGCATACCGATGGGAATTGCGGTCACCGCCGAAGGCGACTTGTTCGTGTCCGACTTGGAGCTGCACCGCATTTACAAGGTTACGCTTTCCGGCCAAGCAAAGCCTGTCGTCGAAACATACGCCGAAGTGTCGGCGCCTTCGGGCGTGTGCCTCGACTCGCAAGGACGGTTGTGGGTCGTTTCGAGAGACCGCGATCCCCTGCTGCGCATCACGGCTGAGCGCAAAGTGGAAGTGGTCGTGGCCGATCGGGCATTTGAATTCCCCAACGCGGTAGCGGTGTCCGGCGACGGCACCGCCTATGTCTCCGACGGCTACGCCAAAGCAATCTGGCGCGTGCCGCCCGAGGGCAAACCGGAGAAGTGGTTCTCGGGCGAGCCGCTGGTCAGTCCCGTCGGCGTGGCCTGGAAGGGCGAGAACCTGCTCGTCGCCGACCCGCGGGCCAAAGCCGTGTTTCAGATCGACCAGGAAGCGAAAATCTCCAAGATCGAACTGGGCGAAACAGCTTCGTCGTCGAATTGAAGAGTCGCCTGAAAATACGTAGGTCAGGCTTTCCAGCCTGACGTCGGTACGTAGGTCAGGCGTTCCTGCGTGATCGACGTCAGGCTGGAAAGCCCGACCTACATCGCCGGGCGGCGGCGTATAATGTCCGTATGGCATCCGCCGAATCATCATCGTCACCGCCGTCGCCGCCGGCGCTGGAAGTCGACAACCGCCTCCGCGTACCGCTGGAGGAGTTTGAGTTCAGCTTTGCGCGCAGCTCCGGTCCCGGCGGGCAGAACGTCAACAAGGTGAACAGCAAAGCCCTGCTGCGCTGGCCGGTGACTGTCAGCCCCAGCTTGCCCGAAGCTGTCCGTCAGCGGTTCCTCACCCGCTATCGCAATCGGGTTACGGCCGAGGGCGACGTACTCGTTTCCAGCCAGCGATTTCGCGATCAGGCCCGCAACGTCGACGACTGCCTCGACAAGCTGCGCGAGATGTTGGCGGCGGTCGCCGCGCCGCCCACGCGCCGCAAGCGGACCCGCCCCACGCGCGCCTCGGTCAAACGCCGCCTGGAAAACAAACGCCGCAAATCCGAAAAGAAGCAGGGCCGGCGCGACGTTGAGTGAGACTCGATCTCTCGTAGGGTGGACTGGTCTGCGCGAAATCCGTACTTTTCGATGCTGTGGCTATGTTCGGCAGTGCCGCTTTTGTTCCAACTTTTACCTAGCCCAGGCATTTATGCCTGGGTAACGAGCTATCAGGTTTTTCCGCACGTGACCGCGTCGAGGGCCGCCGAAGGCGGCCGTCGACGCGGTCACGTGCGGGCGTTTGGGCGCCCATCGTTACCCAGGCATAAATGCCTGGGCTAGGTAAAAAGTCATGGTCGCATTGGGAACAAAACATGCCTCAGCGAACTCCGCTGACATTGTTTGATTTCGCGCAGGCCAGGGCGGGACTGACCTCCGTTGCGTACAAGCCATGCAGCCCGCTATGCTGGCGGAGAGCGGCGAACGTCAAACTCAGGAAGTGACAAGTGACTTTTATGAAAGTGCCTAAGTTCTTCGTAGCGTCTTGCACCACGCTGGCGCTCTGCTTGGCGATAGCACATCGGAGCGTGGCCGAGGACGAAACCGCCTCCGACGATGATGCAGCTAGCTCGGCCGATGGTCCAAAGAAAATGGAGCTTGTGAAGCTCGACGCCAAAGCGCCGCTCTGGGTCGACAAGACCAACAAGCGCGTCGTTATGATCGGCAAGGTTTGTTTGCGCGAGGGGCAGCTCGAAATGTTTGCCTGTCCGGAGGGAACAAAAGAGCACGAATCCGTGCTTTCCGTGCCGGTTCTTGCGGAACGGGTTCACACGGCGCTCATACTCCTAGGGGCGGATCCCGGCAAGCCCGTGCAGTTCACCCCGGAATATCGACCGGCGAGCGGGCCGGTGATCGACGTGGCGCTCTATTGGACCGATGAGTCGGGCAAGCGGTGCAGCGCCTGGGCGCAAGACTGGGTTCAAGACGCGCGCACCGGAAAGGCGCTCAGCGAGCCATGGGTCTTCGGCGGCAGTATGTTTTATGTCGATGAGAAAACTGGCAAACGAGACTACCTGGCCAATCACGGCGAGCTGATCTGCGTCTCCAACTTCTCTTCCGCCATGCTCGACCTGCCGGTGGAAAGTTCCGACAAAGCCGGGCAGCTTCTGTTCAACGCTTATACCGATCACATACCGCCGGCCAACACGAAAGTCACGATTGTGCTCCGTCCCCGCGCGGACAAGGCTCACTGATTCAATCTTGAATCCAACGCGTCGAGCACCTCCTGCCAACGGCCTGCCGGATGCTGCAACAGATCCTGGCAGAGCGTGCGCACCATGTCGCGGCGCCGCGGATCGGTGAGATACTCCACGCGGCTCTTGCCGTCGAGCCGGGCCCAGGCGCAACCGGCAAAGTTAGCTATGGCCCGGCGCTCGAGGCGGACGATTTCGTCGGCAGATGCTTTGCGCTGAAGCTCCTCCAGATAACAGCGCCAAAACGCTACGGTCAGCGCCAGGTAGGCTTCGTGTCCGGGCGCGTGATAACAGGCTTTGAGCGCCAGATGACTGAGAAAGAAGCCGAGGTCGAAAGCCGGGTCGCCATAGTGCCCGGTCTCGAAATCGACCAAGAGCAGCCCGCCGTCATAGACCAGCAGGTTTTTGGGGCTGAAGTCGGCGTGTACCAGCGCATGCCGTTCGCGCCAGGTTTCTTCGATCAGACGTTCCAGCGCCGGCGCGAAGCGCGGGTTGCCACGGGCCACGAAGCGGTAATACGGGTCGAGACGCAGCTCGTCAAAAAGCCGCCGGTCGTCGAGTTGGGCCGCCACTTGGGCATCGTGCCAGGTGCCCGCGTGCAACCGGCCGAGCAACCGTCCGCAGGCTTCTGCAATCACCGGTTCGACGCGCCCGCCCAGCAGGTCGGCCTTCCACACGCGGTGGTCGTCAGGCGCCGCGCTCATGGCAAAGGCGTAATTTTGCCGGTCTTCGTGCAGCACGCGCGGCGTGGCTGCGATCAAGACGCCGGGGGTCGTCGCTTCAGGGTGCAGGTCTGCAAGCAGCAAACGCTGACAGATGCGCAGCACCTCGACTTCGCGCCAAATACGCTCCACGCTGGAGAACCAAGGCTCGGGCGTTCGCAACTGTGGCCGTGCTTGCTTGACCACGAAATCGACGTTCGCCCGGTCGGGCCGCGAAACGTAGAGCACCTCGTTCGATACCCCGCCCGTAAGCTGCCGCACGACGACGCGCTCCTCCGGCGTGATCCAGCCGCGCCCGCGCAGATAAGCGTCGGCGTTCGCTTCGGTGATGAGGAAGTCCAAAGTCCCTGGTCCTGGCAAGTTTTGCAATAGCTGGCGATGCCGCTTTTTACCAGCCCTTGCCCCCGTTAATCCGATTCTTGAGGCTGCATGAAAAAAGCCTATTTATTTCGGGAAGCTATTTTAACAACGCGAGGGGATCTGCCGATACCGGTTAAGGTGACCATACGGGGAGGGAACCCTATATGGGCCGGGAGGGATAAGATGGCAAATCTGCTCGTCTGCGTCGGGATCACGTATGTTCTCTCCTTCGCCTATCTCTATTGGCGGTGCCGCGATCATCTTCCCCTGTCGTATTACCTCTCGAACCACGTCCTGTTGCTTTCTCCGCTCAACTTCGTCTTTACCTTCTTCTCTCGCGGCGCGGGACGGAAGCCGGTGCATGCTCCCTCTATCATCCCGGGGCTGAAGCTCGTCAAACAGAACTTCACCGGCATTCGCGCCGAAGCCAAGAAGCTGTTGGACGCGGGAATTTTTCAGCGGCCGCCCGCCGTTGATCAACCCGGCTACAACTCATTTGAAAAAGGCGGATGGCGACAGTACCCGATCAAATGGTACAGCCCTTCGTGCCGGGAGTCGGCCGTCGGCGCGTGTCCTCAAACCTGTTCGGTGCTGGAGCAAATCCCCGCGATTCGTTCCGCCATGTTTGTCCTGCTGCCGCCCGGAGGCCGAATTGGACGCCATCACGATCCGCTGGCCACATCGCTTCGCTATCACATCGGATTGGTCACGCCGAATTCCGAAAAGTGCGCGCTGACGCTCGACGGCCAGGAACACCCCTGGCACGACGGGGAAGAACTGCTGTTCGACCAGACGTTCCTGCACAAAGCGTTGAACCAAACCGACCAACCACGAGTGATCCTCTTCTGTGATGTCGAGAACCCGAATTTGCCCTGGGGAGTCAAACACCTGGCCAATGTTGTCAATTCGCTGGTGATGGCCAGAATGACGGGCACGAACGACCGCGGCAAGCTGTCCTGGCTGTCCGCCTTGTATCGCCCGATCTATCAAGTACGTAAGGTCGTCAAAGAAAAGGTCCGACGGAGAAGCAAGTTCCTGTACAACGTCATCAAGTTTTCGGCGATTGGTGCGGGGCTCTTGTTGGTCGTCGGAACCCTCCAGTTGATCAACGCCACCTTGTTCGGAAGGTAACTGTCTCCCGCTGGGCGATCGCGGGATAACGCGGGTTCACTTCTCCAACTCGTTGTCCATGACGGCCGCGCGTCGTCCCGCCGCGGCGACCTCCTCCTGCACGAGTCTTTTGAGTTCCGCTTGGTTAGTCGCCGAGAGAGTCAAACGCGAGTCACGGGCCGCGCGCCACTGGGTCATGAGTTCATCGAGGCGAGCGCACTTTTCTTCCGTGAAAAACTCGTCCGGCTGAAGATTCTGCACAACGACCAACGTCCCTTTTTTGTCGGTGGGAAGCTGTGCGGAGAGCGCATCGAGCGCCTCGCCCGCCGTTTTACCGACCGACTGTTGTTCACCGGAAACGGCTCGATATCGCACCGCTCCACCCTCACCGGGTTCAGGCAAAATAGAAACCCTGGTCATCAACGCCTCGCAACCACACGAAAGAATGCCAATCCCATAACTTGATTCTATGATTCTAACCCCGGGCGGGCTGGCAGCAAAGGATACGATCCGGTCTATGAGGGCACGACAACGGAGTCACCGGCGCTTTCCTTGATCATGGTATCGATCCAGGCTTGCTGCCGTTGGCTTTGGCCTAAGATCAGCAGGCACGCTTCGTGAAACTCGCGATCGCGCAGCTCCTGCGACGCGTCTTTGAGTACTTTCACAGCTACATTGGCATCGGCGGCCAATACGTGCAGTCCGTGCAAGTCGCGCAGCAGGCCGAAGCCGCCGGCGCGCCGCTTGGGGAACAAAACCTGCCGGAGCTTGCGCGGCTCTTTTTCGGATTGGCGGCCATACTTCGTGACAAACGGCCGAAGTTGCTCGACCGACTGCCGGGAGAGGCTGGCAATGATTTTCGCCCCTTCGCGGATCTCGGCGTTCTGCTCATGTTGCCTGCCAATGTACTCACAGGCCGCCGCCAGCTCTTCGTGTCCGTCGGCAAGCAACGCCAGGTAATCGGCCACGTGATTGCGCGGGGCAGGGTGTGTGCCGCCGGCCAGTTCGTCGACCAGCTCCGCCGCGCGGTCGAGTGCCTGCCCGGCCGCCCCCACGACGCGCGAGGCGAGCGACGGTTGCCCCGCTTTGGCAACACGCGCGGCCGCGTACTTGAAGCTCGGTTGCTTGCTGACCACGTCCCAGGCCGTGAGCGTCAGCTCGTTGGCCGCCCGTGCTCGGCCGTCGGGACCGTATTGCTTACTGTCGGCTGCGTCGAAATATCCGTAATGGAACGGCACGAACAGATGGCCCGGAAGCACGTCGCCGAGCCGCGCGGCGACCGTAATCGAGCCCCTCCGCGACGACACGTCAACGAGATCGCCCTCGGCGATACCTAACCGCTCGGCGTCTTGTTCGTTGATTTGCACGAACGCCTCGGGCGCGGCCTCTTCAAGCTCGGGTGTTCGACCGGTCTTGGTCCGCGTGTGAAAGTGATAAACGATGCGGCCCGTGCTAAGAAAAAAGGGGTAGTCCTCGTCGGGCTCTTCGTGCGGCGCCCGGTACTCGGCGGGCTTGAGCCAGGCTTTGCCCTGGGGGTCGTTCGCCTTGTAATCGGTGGGCAAGATGTGTCCGCCGGTTTCCAGGTCATGGCCGAAATCGCCGCACTCTTCAAAGCTGGTGGGGAAGTGAAATTCGTCGTAGAGGCGTTCCTTGCCCTCGGGATACTTTTCGTTGCAGGGCCATTGCACGCCCGACCGGCTGCTGAGCTTGGCGTAGCTCAGGCCGCTGTAATCGCAGGCGGTGCCTCGCGAGCATTCCTTCCAGGCCTCGAAACACTCCTCGGGCGTCGTCCACTTGAGCAGCGGCGCCCCGTCGTTGTCGCGAAAATCCATTCGTCGGGCAAAGTCAAGAAAAATCTCCATGTCGGGCCGGGCCTCGCCGGGCGGCTCGATCGCCTTGTGCGAGATGTGTACGGTGCGCTCGTAGTTGGTAAACGTGCCGGTCTTTTCACCCCAGAGGGCGGCCGGCAGCACGACGTCGGCCAGTCGGGCCGTTTCCGTGAGAAAGGCGTCTTGCACGACTACGAACAACCGCTCTTGCTCCAGGATACGGCGGACGCGGTGCAGCTCGGGCAGCGAGACGGCCGGGTTGGTGGCGACGATCCAAAGAAATTTGATCGTGCCCGACTCCGCCAGGCGGAAGATGTGCATGGCGTGCGTAGGCGGGGCCCACGCCGGAATGATCATGGGGTCGACGTTCCAGATGCGGGCCAATTCGGCCACGTGCCGCGGATTTTGCCAATTGCGGAAGCCGGCGTAGTCGCCGTCGCAACCGGTCTCGCGGGTGTTCTCGGCGGTCGGCTGACCGTTCGATTGGATGACGCCACAACCAGGCTTGCCGATCATGCCGCGGATGAGCACCAGATTGTTGACCTGGCACGCCGCCGCCGTCGCTTCGTTGGCCTGATAGAACCCTTGTAACACGGTGCAAAGCAGCCGCCGGGCGCCGCCCAACAAGCGGGCCGCCTGCCGAAGTTGGGCCTGCGGGATGCCGGTGATCCGTTCGACCCGCTCGGGCGGATAGTTGGCCGCCACGGCCTCGAGCTTGTCGAAGCCGACGGTGTGACGTGCGATGAATTCGCGGTCGATGTTGCCCTCGGCAATGACCAGGTTCAGCAACCCGTTCATGACGGCCACGTTCGTGCCCAGCCGCGGCGCGAGGTGTACGTCAGCCTCGCGTGCGGTATCGGTGCGTCGCGGGTCGACCACGACGAGCTTGGGCGGGTTGGGGCCGCGCCGGCGATCGAGAACGCGCGCCCAGGCGACGGTCTGCGTGTTGGCAATATTATGGCCAAAATGGGCGATGCAATCGGCCGTGTCGTAGTCGGTGACGCTGGCCGGGTTGCCGTCGTTGCCGAACGTTTCGCGCAGGGCGAACGAGGCCGTGGCCGTGCAGAGCCGCGTGTTGCCGTCGACGTGTTTCGTGCCCAGGCCGGCGTGCGCCATCACGCTGAGCGTGTAATAGTCTTCGATGAAAAGCTGTCCACTGTTGTAGAAGCCTACCGACCCGCTTGTAAATTTATCGCACACTTCGCGGCAACGGGTTGCCAGCAAGTCCATCACCTCGTCCCAGGATGCCTCGCGGAAAGGACCGCCTGGTTTCTTGCCATCGCGGATGAGCGGCCGAGTGAGCCGGTCGGCGTTCTGGTTGGCCTGCCAGGCAGTCATTCCTTTCGGACCCAGCCGGCCGCGACTGACACGGTCATCTGCCCGGCCGCGAACGCCCACGATGCGGCCGTCCTTGACGCCGATATCGAGCCCGCAGCCATTGGTGCAAAGCACGCAGCACGACTGTACCCAGCGCTCGGGCGTCTCAACGACGTTCTGGTCGATTCGTTCAGGCCACTGCTTATCGCCGTAATAAGGAGTTCTCGGACCCCAGATATCGGTCACGCTATCTCGGCTTTGAACCATGAGTACCCGCGCCGTTTGGCGCGCTCCGCCAGATTTGATAGGACAACGCCGCCCCCCAGCAATAATCGTTCCACGCCGCGGTTCGCTTGCGCAGGCCCTCGCTGGCATGCGCAAAATACTTCTTCGCAATGCGACCGATTTGATGCAGGCTTTGTTCCGCCACGTCCGGGGCTTGTCCCCGGCGCACCGCTGATTGACAGGCTAAAGGACGATCCCGGCGACAAGCCGCGCCCCGTGCCGGGCCTGTCCCGGTCGAGCGCATGATTGACGGGCTCTGCGTGATGAGCCAACGAGCCGTGCTTTCCACCGGGACACAAATTGGCTTTGCCTGCGGGGCATGAACAGCGTTCCATCTGATACCAGTTTTGTTCCGCTCCGCCACCGCCGATTGTGGCGGAACAAAACTGGCGTCAAACGAGTCGATTCCCGAAGGCGGATTTCGCGCTTTCCACTCATAGCCTACGCCCTCGACGTCATTGGCCGTGACCGTCTTTCGCCAATGCGTTCACGTGCGCGACTTGTTTGCTTAGGCGCCGGAGTCGGGTAGCGTGGCTGGCCAACCGTCAAGAGCTGGCGTCATTCGCCGCCTCTTGGTCGAAACCAGCGCGAGCCATCGGGTAACTCGATCGTTTCGAGGGCCATACTTTGCGAGGGATCCTGTAGGAGGAGCACGGGAACCGGCCTATCCAGCTCGCGCTGGACGATCATCCCCGTGCAGAACGCCGCGACCACGGCCATCAACCACAGCAATGTCTTGAGAGAAAACTGAGGACGGCGCATCGTCATTGTTCGGTCTCGCCCGTTTCGTAACGAATCCAGGTAGTTCCGTCGCCCAACCTGATCGCCTTAATCGACTCTGCGTCTCCGTATCCCAGAGGCACGCGCTGCGGCTTATCGAGCTGCCTCTGCACGGCCATCCCCCCAACGAACGCAGCCACAACGAACAGGGCGACTAGCAACGCTCGGAGGGTGAATTGAGGGCGGCGCATTAGTCGCTTGATCCGGTTGGCGGTTCTGTGGACCATGTTTGCTCGCCGTCCGGGCCTTCCACTGGATAGACACGAGTGAACGGTGGTTTGACGGTGAGCACCCCAGGCTTCGCCGGCAATATTTCCTGCGCGTCGTCTTCTTGCCTGCATCGCTCGCGCTCAATGTGGATGCCCGCAAAGAACGCCCCCACGACCAGCAGGGCGACCAGCAACGCTCGGAGGGTGAATTGAAGACGGGACATTGAGATTCATCACCAAAACGCGATTGCGATACGATAAACCGCGAGGCCGAGCATGAGCCCCAAGGCGGCGCCTTTGGCTGTGTTGCCAGCAAAAATGCCGACCACGATGCCGGCCATCGCCGAGAAGCCGACACAGTCAAACATTCCAAACGCCCACGCCCTCGTTGGCCCTTCGTTGGCCAAGTGCCCGGCACAGCCCAGCGCGAGCGCGGCTGCCGTCGTGGCTGCAAGCAACCTTCTCAAGCTGAACTGAAAACGACGGGGCATAATTGAGTCGGTTTTGTCGCGGTGCCTAGGGAATGCGCAATTGCCTGACAGTCGCAAAAGAGAACATCGCCACGGCTATGCCGATCACTACGATCGTCCAAAATAAGTTTTTGCGAGTTATCACAACAGCGCCTTCAAGGTGAGCCGTGGGCGGCGCACAGGCTAATTCGACGATTCTGAAAAGGCTTGGAGTCGGTCTACGGTCGGCGGTTCCGCAAGCAGCGCACGTAGCTCCTCCGGCCTCAACGGGCCTTCACTGAAAAAGCCAGACTGGGCGCCAGTCAGGTCAAGCTCGTAGCGGCGCTCATCCGCTCGCCTTTCTAGCTCACGCTCAAAGTGGATGCCACCAAAGAACGCGGCCACGACCAACGTGGCCACCAGCAACGCGCGGATGTTGAAATTTGGGCGGGGCATGGACTATCGCAAACGGTACTTGGCATGTGCGGGAAGCTGTGTCGGAGTCCGCTCCAAAAGTGCTTTCCGCAATCGCATTCGGATTTCCGACTTACTCGCACCGTCGACCCCCCTTCAACTCCAAAAACGGCTTTCGGTTGATCAACAGTCGAAAACCACAGCCCCTCGACTTCAAGCATTACATCATCGTTGGTGCATAACCAGACGTTGTCAATCTCAGGGAACTCGTCGAGCACGGAATTGACGGTGTGTAGTTGTACGTAGTATCCATCATAGACCAACCCGCCGCAGAGCGCTGCCATCGTTACGGCCAGGAAGCCGATGCCGCCTTCAAGAGGTCGCCGGTATACTGCTCCTATCCCGAGGAATGCCAGCATTAACCCGGTCGCGGTTCCTACGCCGATTACCGTGGCTGTCCATGTGATGACAGCGGCGCCGGCGACGATCAGCAGCAACGCCCGCAAGCTGAATTGAAAGCGGATGGTCATGGCGGTAACTTTCGCACTACCCCGCGTATTCGCAGCAAATCAGAAAGTGATGTCGAATCGCGGCAGGAGAGATCCGAGCACCAGCGCCGTTGCTGGCCGCTTCGCTGAACCTGCGTCATACTGAAAGCCGCGAACCTCAGGTAAACACAGCATACCATGACACATACCGAAGCTTGCCGGCAATTGGACGAATTGGGCTACGTGCTGCTCGATGGTTTGATGTCGCCCACGCTGCTGGGCGAGCTGCGCGAGGCGGTGGAGCGGCTGTTCACTCTCGAGGGCGCCGCCGCGGGGAGCGAGTTCAAGACCGAGCCGGGGGCGCGACGGCTGGCCAATTTGGTCAATAAGGGAACGATTTTTCGCGAGATCATCGT
>DASSFG010000347.1:0-10800 GCA_035694685.1 Pirellulales bacterium | reverse complement strand
TGCCGGCCAGTCGCTGAACGAGACACGAACCTCCGCCAGGCCGTGCAAGTTGTTCGGCGGTTCAAGGAAACAATGAAAGCGGCATCCGCAACAACGCCCTTCGAGGTGGAAGGTCTGGGGAATCGATTGTCCGGGAAAGCGGATTTCGGCCAGCGGCTGAACCGTGTGCGGCACCTCGCTGTGACTCCGCCAGACGAATGATTCGGCGCTGTCGCCCGTTCGCCCCAACATCACTTCGAGCTTCGTTGCGTCCCCGCCGGAGACGAAGGTAACGGCAGGATCAGCGAGAACAAACGTCAGAGGGCCAAATAGCGGCAAGACGGGCGCCGACGCGGGGGACGTTGACCAGACGGGTGAAGCGCCTTCGCGCCGGCCGTCGGCAAACCAGAAGTGCAGGTAAATCGTACGTCGCCCGCCAATCAAAAATTGGTGCAACTTCAGACGCACCGGTTCCCTCGTTCCCGCCGGACACAACGCCCCAGCGTCGATCGGCACTCCATAGCGCTTGACTGGGAATCTTACACGGTTGCCCACCTCGGCCAGATCGCCCTTAGCCTGCCGGTCGACGTAGATATACTCATCGTCGATCGCCAACCAAACGAGCCTTTCTGGCTCCTGGCCGAACGACAACGCGCAATAATACGGATCGCCAACGCAATTTGGCAGGGCAGTCGGACGCAGGTCGAAACGCATCGTCACTTCATCTCCTTCGTGTTGAAATGTAAGCGTGAGCGTCTTTCGGTCTCCAAGCGTTTTGGCTGCGATCTTATCGAGTCGCCCAACACGCGTGAGGGAAGTGTCACAAGAGCCGCGTTGGTGGCTAAAGCGCCAAAGTAAAATCGGCTGAGTGTTGGACAGCGGTGTGCGGCAAACATCTACGGAGCGAGCCAATCGACCAGCGACAGGCCGGGGATGTGCGCGACGACAGCGCGCCCTTCTTTTTCAAGTGGAACGAACATGTATCGGTGTCGAGCAAAAAGCTCACGCCTCGATCTCCGGCCGATCGAGTTTGCGTTGTTGCCGGTTCCACTCAAGGAAATCATCGAGGCCTTCGGGATCGTCGGCCCAGCCGCCCTCTGAACGCCGGATACCCTCCCCTGGCGGCAGCCGCTTGCGCTCGCTTGGCTGAACGACAACCGTCACGTGTTCGCCGTCGGGCAACCCCGGCTCGCGCTCCAGCTCGATCGTTTTGCCATGCACGGTGCCATGAAAGACATTCATTTTACTCTCCTTTCGGACCCTCCTTGTCAGCGCCCACTCCTCCATCAGAACGACGAATCAGGACACCCTAATCTACTCACGCCGCGGCGGTCCAATCAATGCCCCGTCACCGCCCTTACTGCCCTGCCATGCTCAATGTGCGTCTCCGCGGCCACCACTTGGCGATGGGTATGGAACAAAACAACGCGGCAGCGGGGAACCTTAATCGGTGCGTGGGTTTTCGTCATTCGGATTTCGTCATTCTTTCGTCATTGGTCATTGGTCATTCGTCATTCCGCTTTGCCTGCCCCGCTATAATATAACCGTAACTAGCTGGTCTTACGGCAGGCGGTCCTGTTGGCCGAGTTGATCTCAATCGCGGAGCTGGGGGCAGGTATCGGCGAGTCGCTCTGCGCCGATCGGTGGCGGCTGCGCCGACGGTTGCGGGACGTCGAGCAAGCCCAACGCCGTGGCAGACCGATCGACGAGCGGCTGGCGCGCCTGGCCGCGGAGGTCGAAAAGTCCGTCGCCATCCGTCAGGCCCGACGGGCCAACGTGCCGCACGTCCGCTACGACGACCAATTGCCCGTCGCAGCCCGTCGCGCGGAAATCGTTGCCGCCCTGCGCGATCACCAGGTCGTGATCGTCTGTGGCGATACCGGCTCGGGTAAGTCGACGCAGTTGCCCAAAATCTGCCTGGAGACAGGCCGCGGCATCGAGGGCATCATCGGCCATACCCAGCCGCGGCGCATCGCCGCCCGGAGCGTGGCGGCCCGCATTGCCGAAGAACTCGCTTCGCCGTTGGGGCACGACGTCGGTTACAAGGTGCGCTTCACTGATGCCACGAATCCTCGCACGTACATCAAGCTGATGACCGACGGAGTGCTGTTGGCCGAATCGCACCGCGACCGCTATCTGAATCAGTACGACACGATCATCCTCGACGAGGCCCACGAGCGGTCGCTGAACATCGACTTTTTGCTCGGCTACCTGAAGCGGCTGTTGCCCAGCCGGCCCGATCTGAAGGTCATTGTCACGTCCGCCACCATCGATGCCGAGCGGTTTGCCCGGCATTTTGAGTCGGCAGTTGGCGACGTGCCCGTCATCATGGTGTCGGGCCGGACGTACCCGGTTGAAGTCCGGTATCGCCCACCGGTCGCGGAGAAGGAGGGCGAGGAACCCGACATAGAGCATGCCGTGTTGGCGGCGGTCGATGAGCTGGCGCGCGAACGCGACGGCGACCTTCTGATCTTCATGCCTACGGAGCAGGAGATTCTGGCCACGGCCAAGGCCTTGCGAAACCATCGCCTCCCCGGCGATCGGCCCGGCCACGAAACGGAGGTGCTGCCGCTCTATGCACGGCTATCGACAGCGGAGCAAAACCGCATCTTTCAGCCGCACCAGCGGCGGCGGATTGTGATTGCCACGAACGTGGCGGAGTCGAGCCTGACGGTGCCGGGCATCAGCGCGGTCATCGACACCGGCACGGCCCGTATCAGCCGTTACGCGGCTAGGTCGAAGGTGCAGCGGCTGCCGATCGAGCCGGTGTCGCAGGCTTCGGCGGACCAGCGCAAAGGCCGTTGCGGGCGGTTGGGGCCGGGCGTGTGCATCCGGCTCTTTAGCGAAGACGATTTTTTGCGGCGCGAGCGTTATACGCCGGCCGAGATTTTACGCAGCAACCTGGCGGCCGTGGCCTTGCAAGCCAAAGCGTTGCGGCTCGGCAACATCCAGGATTTTCCGTTTCTCGATGCGCCCCGTCCCGAATCGGTCCGCGACGCCTACCGCACGTTGTTCGAGCTGGGGGCCGTCGATGACCGGCAAGAACTGACCGAGCTGGGCCGGCAGCTCAGCCGCTTGCCGGTTGATCCGCGCATCGGCCGCATCATTTTGGCGGGCGTCCACGAGAACTGCCTGCACGAGATCCTGATCATCGCCGCCGCGCTCGAACTGCAAGACCCGCGCGAACGCCCTTCCGACCAGGAAGAAGCAGCCGATCAAGCGCACGCCCGCTTCAACGACGAGCAATCGGACTTCATCAGCTTTTTGAAGCTGTGGGACTTTTATCACGAGCTGAAGGGCGACTTGTCGCGCAATCAGTTGCGCCGCGCCTGCCGCGGATACTTCCTGTCACACAATCGCATGCGTGAATGGCAAGACGTGCACCGGCAGCTTTTGAAACTCTCCGCGCAAGCCGGCTTCAGCGTGCGGCCGCGGCGAAACGACCACGAGCGAATTCATCGGGCGTTGCTGGCGGGGTTCCTGTCGAGCATCGCCTTCCGCGGCGACCAAAACGACTACCGCGTGGCAGGTGGTCAAAAGGCCCTGTTGTGGCCCGGCTCGGCGGCGTACCAGCGTCGGCCGAAGTGGGTCATGGCGGGCGAGGTGCTGGAAACAAGCCGCCTCTACCTGCGGACGGTGGCCCGCATCAACCCGCGCTGGATTGAACCACTGGCCGAGCACCTGGTGAAGCGCAGCTACCGCGACCCGCATTGGGATCCGACCGTCGGTGCGGCCATGGTCGTCGAAAGCGTTTCGCTCTTCGGATTGCCGGTAGTGCGTCAGCGTCGCGTGCGGTTGGCGGCGGTCGATCCCGTGCATGCCCGAGAGATGTTCATCGAGCATGCTTTGGTGTGCGGCGGCTATGCGACGCGGGCCAGGTTTCTGGCCCACAATCGCCAGTTGCTGGAAGACCTGGAGCGACTGCAACGCAAGGTGCGGCGCTATGGGCTGCTGCGTGGCGAGCATGCCCGCTTCGGCTTCTACGACCGGCGCTTGCCCGCCGAAGTGGTCGACGCGGCCAGTTTCGAGCGCTGGCGGCGCGACGCCGAGCGCGAGCAGCCGGGGTTGCTGTTTATGACGCCGCGCAATTTGCTCACGGACACTGACGTGACACAAGACACGGAGGCTTTTCCCGACGCGATCGGCATCGGCCCCATGCGGCTGCCGCTCGACTATTGTTTCGAGCCGGGCACGGAGCACGACGGCATCACCGTCACGGTGCCCAAAGAGGGCTTCCACCAACTCGACGCCCGGCGGCTGGAATGGCTCGTGCCGGGGCTGGTCGAAGAGAAGGTCGCGGCGTTGATCAAGTCGTTGCCCAAGACGGTGCGGCGGGGCCTGGTGCCGGTGCCCGACACCGCCCGGCAGGCCCTTGGCGAGCTGCGTTATCCCAACGGCTGCTTGTCGACGGCGCTGGCCCAGTCGCTGACGAGGATCGCCGGCGCCACGATCTCGCCCGAGGCCTTTCGCATCGCGCAGGTGCCCGATCATTTGCGGATGCGGATTCGCGTGGTCGATTCTGCAGGCCGCGCGGTGGCCGTGGGCCGCGATCTGGCAAGCGTGCGAAAGCAACTGTGGGCCGGTTCGCAACCGGCCTGGGGCGCGATCGACGATGAGCGCTACAACCGCCAAGGGATTACCAGTTGGGATTTTGGCGACTTGCCCGAACGCGTCGAGTTGAGCCGCGGCGGCATGGCGCTAAGCGGTTACCCGGCGCTCGTCGACGCCGGCGCTAGCGTCTCGCTGCAAATGGCCACCACGGCGGAGGCGGCCGCGCATCAAACGCGCGGCGGCGTGCGGCGCTTGGTCGTACTGGCGGCGGCGGGCGAGATCGAACCGCACGTCGCATGGTTGCCTGGGCTGAACGACCTGGTCGCCCTTGGCAGCGAGCTTGGCGACCGCGCCTTTTGGCAACAGCGGCTGATCGAGCTGGTGGCCGACCGGGCCTTTCTCGCTGGCCGGCCGTTGCCGCGCTCGCAGTCAGCTTTTGCTGAATGTTTGGCGTCAGGCCGCGAGCGGATCGGCCTGGCGGTGCAAGACGCCGCGCCGCTGGTCATGCTGATATTGGAAGGCTACTCGGCCGTGCGACGCAGTCTACAACAAGCGACGAACCCTCAATGCCTGTACGCAACGGCCGACATCGAAGGCCAGCTTCGCGAGTTGTTTCGACCCGACTTTCTGCTGGCCACCGCCTGGCAACAACTGCAGTGTTATCCCCGGTATCTACGGGCAATTCAGCTTCGCCTCGATCGCATCATCTCGGGGGGCGCCGCGCGCGACCGCCAGCTTTACGACGAGATCGATGCCCGTTGGCCCGCCTATCTCGATTTGGCTGCACAATATGAGCGCGAAGGGATTTTCGACGCCATGCTCGGCCAGTATCGTTGGCTCATCGAAGAGTTCCGCGTTTCGCTCTTCGCCCAGCAGCTCGGCACGCTGACGCCGGTCTCGCCGAAGCGTCTCGATCAGCTTTGGGCAAAGCTCAGTTTTCTGCAACGGCCCGACAGACGGCAGGGTATAATCATTAATCGCTTCGCCGCACCATGAGGATCCTATCGTGACCACGATTACAGCCGACGATCGAGCTACCTCCCCGCACCCGAAATCGGGGAGGGTCGACCGCTTTTCGGGCGGCGAGGGCCGCGGCGCGCTGACGTGGATCATCGCTTTTTTCGGATTTCTGGCGGCGGCCGGCAGCCTTTACGCCAGTTATCGCTATTTTTACCCGGGTGAAGCCGACGGCGCCGCGGGCCATTTATTGGTGACACCCGTAAAGCAGGCCGACCTGCTGATGACGGTCACCGAAGACGGCAACGTCGAAAGCGCCGACAACGTGGAGTTGAAGTGCAAGGTGCCTGGTCCGATCACGATTCTGGAAATCGTGCCCGACGGCAGCCACGTGAAAAAGGGTGATCTGTTGGTGCGGCTCGATTCATCGAGCATCGAAGACTCGATCCTGACGCAAGAAATCGCCGTGGCCAAGGCGGAGGCGGCCAAGATTTCGTCGGAGAAGGATTTTTCCGCCGCCAAGATCGCCGTCGACGAATATCAGCAGGGCACGTTTCGCCGGGAGTTGCGGCAAGCCGAGGCCGACATCGTTGTTGCCAGGCAGGACCTGGCGACGGCCGAAAACCAGTTGCGCTATAGCCGCAAGATGCACCGCAAGGGCTACGTGACGGATCTCGACGTGCAGTCAAAGGAGTTTGCCGTCGAGCAGGCGAAGCTGAACATGGAGGTATCGGAGCTGACGAAGGAGGTGCTGGAAAAGTTTTCCAAGGCCAAAACGATGGAAGAGCTGATTAGCAAGCGTGACAGCGCCGAGGCGCTGATGAACTCGGAGATCGCGGCCTTTACGAAAGAGACGAATCAGCTTAAGCGGCTCCAATCGCAGCTTGAGGATTGTACCATCACAGCGCGTCAAGACGGCATGGTGGTGTATGCCAACGACCGGACGAATCCGTTTCAGCAAGGCCCGAAAATCGATCTGGGCGCGCAGGTCAACCAGTTCCAGGTGATTTTGCGGTTGCCGGACCTGAAGAAGATGCAGGTCAAGGCGCTCGTACACGAAACCAAAGTCGACCAGCTCCACGTGGGCATGCGGTCTCGCATCGAGATACAAGACCGTCAGTTTCAGGGCGAAATCACCTCGATCGCCAATCAGCCGGAGGCCTCGAATTGGTTTAATGGCAACGTCAAGGAATATGCGACGTTGATCCGGATCGACGGCGAGCCCGACGATCTGAAGCCCGGCATGACGGCGGAGCTGGAGATCCTTGTGAACCAGAAAAAAGGCGTATTGCAGGTGCCGGTGCAATGCGTGGTGGAACGGGCCAACAAGTTTCACGCGTACGTGAAGACACGCGGCGGCGTCGAGCCGCGCGAGCTGGTCCTGGGAGGAACCAACGACACGGTGATCGAGGTCGTCGACGGACTGAAGGAAGGCGAGCTCGTGCTGCTCAATCCCAGGGCCGACGTGCCCGACGCCACCGACCATCTGCAGGTGGCCGAAGAGGTCGATATCAGCAAGCGGTATGGCGACAGCCAGGCGAAGCCCGAAGCGACGAAAGCCACCACGACTGGCCCTGCGGTCGGCGGCGGCGCGGCGGCTGCCGCGCCTCAGGCTGGGGCGGCAGCTAGTCCCGCTACGGTCAATGCGGGCAGCGGCCAATCAGCCGCCGCGTCGCCCGCCGGAGCAGGCGGTTTCAAGTGGCCCACGTTTAAAGACCTCGATAAAGACGGCGACGGTAAGCTGACTCGTGAAGAGAGTCCTTCGCCTGGTTTCGATCAAACCGACAGCAATTCCGATGGTTTTATCGATCGCAAGGAATTCAAGACCGCGGTGGATAAATTCAAAAAGATGATGGCCGAGCAAGGCGGCGACGGACTGCCGGGCGCACCGGGCAGTCGCTAAATAGCCGTGCGCGATGACCGGACAGTCTCCGCTGGGAGGATGGCCTTCCTAGGCCGTCACCCTCGACGGTGACGGGCTAGGAAGCGCATCCTCCTCGAAATCGGCGCACTCTAATCGCGGGAGGCTATTTAGTGCTTTATCGAGGCCAAATGTTCGGGTTGGCGTCTGTAGGGAACGCACTCCGTGGCGTTCCGTCGCGCACCGATGGCTCGCCAACTGGTGGTTCACGGAACGCCACGGAGCGCGTTCCCTACAGAACCCATTTCGTTAATTGAATCCGAAAACTTAGCTTTGACAAAGCGCTAGAAGCCACGCGCCGCACGCACATCGTCGAAATCGCGCAGATGATAGTCGATGCGCACGAAATCGAGCACGCGGCACAAGCCACGTAAAGCCACGCCCATGCCGTCCGGCCCGCTGAAACCGCCGAACTGGCCGCCGCCTTTCACGTGCGGCTCCAAGTCGAGAAACACGCCGGGGATGCCCCGGCGGTGCAAGCGTTCGTGCAGGGCCGGTATCTCTTCGCGGAAGTCGCGCAAAATCAACTCGTGCGCCGAGTGGCCAATGTCGGCCGGCACGAAGTTTTTCAAAGCGCCTTCGTCGACGTGGCCGGTGCGGGTAGGCGTTTGGGGGTGGCGATAATCCTTGACGTGCAGCCAGCCGATGGCCGGTTTCATGGCCTGGTACTGAGCGAACACGTCGGTCGTCGTATAGCCTTGGCAAAGAATGTTGGCCGCGTCGAAGATCAAGACCAGGCCAGGATGGTTTACCTGGCGATACAGCTCCGCCATGAGTTGCCCGGTTTGCCCGACGAGATTGGCCTCAATCTCCAAGCCGAAGGTCAGATCGGAGCGATGACACGTTTCGGCAATCTGGCCGAGCTGGTCCACGGCTTGCGGCAGATACTCGCGCGGGTCGGCGCCGCGCGGGGGATAAAAAGAAAAGCCCCGAATCAGCTTTGTTTCGAAGGCATGGGCCAATTCGCAGGCCCGCTTCACCTCTTTTTCCAAGTACTTTTTGAACGGCACGTAGGCGTTGCTGGTGCCGTCTTCGACGTCGACCAGCTTGACCTTGCCGATGGGCGAGCCGATCGACGCCACGTTCAGACCGTATTCATCTTCCAGGTGGCGAATGGTCTGAATCTCTTTGAGCGTGAGCTTCATCACATTTTTGATGCCCTCTCCCGCGTCGATAAACCGCAGGCTGTAGAACTGCAGACCCATTGCGGCGAAGGCGGCGAATTGCTGCACGGCGGTCTTTTGATTGGCGGCTTCGTCGGCAAAGCCGCTAAGTATGACACGGGGATTTTCAGACATGGCTCACTCGCTAGCTCGTTGGGCGAAAGGGGCCATTGTCGCGAAGCGAAGGCATTGAGTGCAAGGGGGCCGCGAGAGCGGCGTAGGGTGGGACGAGCGAAGCGAGTCCCACCTGATCGGCCAGCGGTGTGGTGGGACTCGCTTCACTCATCCCACCTTACGCTTATCGCCACCTTCTGCCCGACCAACTCACCGTTAAGACACTACCAGTCGGCTTGGTCTATTCTTGGTGCCTTCGTGCCTTTGTGGTTTTCCGTACTGCTCTGCCGGGCGAGGCGCCCGTGTGCCGGCCGCGGTCGAGCACGAGTTGGCCGTTGACGATCACGTACTCAATCCCCTCGCTGTATGCGAACGGCTCGGTGTAGGTCGAGCGATCGATGACGCGGTCGGCATCGAAGATCGTGATGTCGGCAAAGTTGCCCGGCAGGAGCAGGCCGCGGTCGCGAAGGCCGATTTTGGCGGCGTTGAGGGAAGTCATTTTCCGCACGGCGTCTTCCAGCGTGAGCAAGCTGCGCTCGCGGACGTACACTCCCAGCACGCGCGGAAACGTGCCGAAGTTCCGCGGGTGCGGATTGCCGCGGCGCAAGGGGCCTTCAATCGAATATGCCGAACCGTCGGAGCCGATCGAGCACCACGGCTGGGCGAGGGCCACGTTCATGTCTTCCTCCGTGTGGTGCGCGTAGACCGTGCTCACCGCGCCGCCTTGTTCAATCAGGATGTCGAACAGCTCGTCGAGCGGATCGGTCGCGGGCCGCTTTGCCGCGCGAAGCGACAGCACGCGCTCCATCGTGAGTCCTTTGTAAACGTTGTCGCCGGCCACGAGCATCCGGCCCCAGTCACCACCGACGGCGCTGAAGTGGTTGTACCAGCCGGGCAATCCGCCGCGAATCTCCTTCTTCATCCGCTCGCGGTCTTGCGGATCCTTCAGCCGCGCCAGCAACTGCTCCTTGCCACCTTCGTGCGCCCAGGGAGGAATGATGCTCGCCAGATCGTTGTTGCCGCGCGTATAGGGATAAACGTTCGCCTGCACGTTGACTCCGCTTCGCCGGGCATCGTCGATGAGCGCCGCGATCTCGGTCATGCGGCCCCAGAGCCGCTGATCGGCAATCTTCAAATGGATGACGTCCACCGGGATATCGGCCCGGCGGCCGATCTCGATCGCTTCCTTGACCGACTCGAAGACGCCGTCGCCTTCGTTGCGAATGTGCGTCGAATAGATGCCGCCCTGCCGGGCGACCACTTTGCAAAGGGCCACGATATCGTCGGTCGTGGCCAGCGAGCCGGGCGGCATCATCACTTGGCTCGAGATGCCGAGGGCACCCTCGTCCATTGCTTGCTCGACGAGCCGTTCCATTTCCGCGAGCTGCTCGCTGGTGGGCCGCTCGAACGACGTGCCCATCACGCACTGCCAGATGTTCCCCAGGCCGACGTACGACGCCACGTTTACGGAAATGCCCGCTTTGTCGAGCAGATCGAAATACCCGCCGAGCGTCGTCCAATGTCGCGGCGCGCCGCGCACCTCGATGGGCGGCGAAGGGAGTTTGCCCAGATACGGGCCGGCCGAGCTGCCCTCTCCCAGCACCTCGGTCGTCACGCCCTGCCTTATTTTGCTTTGCGCGTGCCCATCTTCGAGCAGCAGGTAATCGGAGTGCGAATGGATATCGATGAAGCCCGGCGCGACCACCAGACCCGTGGCGTCAACCGTCTTCTTCGCGTCAGCCTGTACTTGTCCGATCGCCACCACGCGTTCGCCCTTCACCGCCACGTCGCCGTAGTACCACGGGTTGCCCGACCCATCGACAATGCGGCCATTGCGGATCAGCAGATCGTAGACGGGCTCGGCGGCAGCGGCGACAAAAGCGTCGACCGAACAAATGGCGAATGACGCGACGGTGAGGAGGGAGCGACAAAGACGCGCCAGTGTTACCGAATAATTAAAGCTGTGACGCATCATTTGGTTCCACGTCGGCCTTTCAATACCTCGCGGCCTTTGGCGGTCATCGCGCACTCCGTGTATCTTGGGCCCGCGGGCAGCTCAAGGTTGCCTTTGCCCTCGAGTAGGCCTCGCTTAACCAACGACCGCAGGTCATCGTA
>DASSFG010000346.1:0-9206 GCA_035694685.1 Pirellulales bacterium | reverse complement strand
TGCAAAAGTCCTCGAGTTCCTCGTGCAAAGCCCGCTTGTCCTGATCGGTGGGCACATAGGTGGTCGCGAGAAGATCACGGGCCTCGTTCTCCTCCCGAGACTTTCCGTGCGGTCGAAAGCCATGGTGAGGGACGATAAAGGCGACCGAATCCCATAGGAACAAAGCCGTCTTCAAGAACGACTCACGCTCCGGCCCGGTGAACGGATAGTACAACGCTGGAATACATCTTCGCTCCTCCAAATAACAGAATGGTGTCTGCTGCATTCGCCAAGCTGCCGGGTGCGCGGTTAGGTGCGCCTCATCGCGATCGGTCACCGACGAGGTGATGGAAAACCTATGCCTCTCGAATAAGCCCGGCAATCCCCGCTCGCGCGCGGCGGAACAAATCAAATCGGACGCCAGCGGGCGGTGAACCCACGTCGGACCGGTCGCCTTGTACGTGCTTGGCAGCACCGCCGCCATCGTCGGTGCGCTTGAGCTGGTCCAGGTACTTGAGAAGCAACTCGTTCGCGCGATCGCGGAGGTCAGCGTCGGCGTTTGTTTTACCGATAAGGTCGAGGAAGGCAATCGCCTCTCGAAGCAATGCGGCACCCCAGGCGTCCGGATTGACGGAGTGTAAGTCGCGAAGAACCCGGTGATTGAATTGAAAGAGATCCTTCTCGACGCGATCCGGTCGATCAACAAGACGGCCGTAATAACGCGCGATCGAGAGCCTGAGGCGAAAAGTTTCAACCGAGTTCCGCTCAGTGGGCCTCAGGACGCTTATCTCCTTGGTAAGAAACTGCATGTAGTCGTGCGGATACGAGGGCAAAAGGACGCGATCGAACCATTCCTCGTTGAACTCTGGACGGCTGCGGTCCACTCTGCCCATCGTCTCGCGCATCTGCTTGTTAAACGGCCAAATCGCCGAGTACTTAGGCCAGTAATAGAGCTTGCGCAGCTCTGGTTTGAGGTAGCGCCGAAAGAATTCCACTTCACCTTCGTCTTTCTTTGTCTTTTTCCGCGGCCCATGCTGACTTAGGCCGAGCTCGCCAGAGTCAACGGCGTCTTGGAAGAACTTCGCTTCCTTTAAAAGCAGTCGTTTCACCTGATCGGCGACATCAAGGCATTTTTCAGGAGCGACTGATTCAGAAAATCGATGCCAGAAAGCCATGAGGAGATCCCGTTCATTGTCCGGTTGGCCCAATAGGCCCTTATGGGCTGCGACAGCCCGGTTCTGTTTGACCCAGTTTTAGGAGGTCGTTATGTTCAGTCTCGTTCGGGGCTTCGTTTCACCGCTGCTGGCTATCGGGGTGATGGCAGGGGGCGTTTTCGGCCTTTTCGCGCGAGGCACGCGCCCAGGTGGCCGCCCCGGAGGTGGCAAGCACCACGAACGGATCCGGCGCCGCAAGCGCCGCGGCCATGCGCGTTCGTCGCGCGGCGGAAAAGCTTGGTGACTCGGGCATTCGGTACCTCGCCAACGAACTGGGGTATAAGCCGATCTTTGACGGCGCCAAGCGCGGCTTGGCTCAGGGGCCGGACCAAGTTTATCGGGGCGCCGACGGGGTGGTACACGCTTTCGAAGCCAAGGGCGGATCGAGTCAACTTGGTCGTGCCTACGGCTATGCGCAAGGCACGCCCGAATGGGCAGTCGAGTCAGCCAAGCAGGTGCTCCGTAGCGCCAAGGCGACGCCCGCCGAGCGGTTGGGGTCGGAGGCCATTCTGCGAGCTGCCGCCAAGGGGAAACTTGAAGTACACGTGGTCCGCACTTCCCATGATATTGGGCCCGTCATTGAGCAGACTCTGCGCTCAACTGAGCGCTCGGCAAAGATGGCTCAAACGGCTCTGAGCGATCTGGCCAAAGCCGCGGCGCAGGGGGCGGACGATGTTGCGAGGGGAGTCAGCAAGGTCACGAAAGCCACGGCAAGCACTGCGGCATTGAAAACCACCGCCAAGGCGGCCGTTGTGATCGGTGTCGCGGTTGACGGCACGCTAAGAGTAGAGGACGCCATGAAGACCGAGGAGCAGTTTGCCCGTGGTGAGATTTCGCAGCAACAGCGCGAAGTGGCCCACACGAAGAATGCGGCCGGAATGGCGGGAGGGTGGGCCGGAGCGGTCGCGGGGGCCAAGATCGGCGGCGCAGCCGGCGCGGCGGCGGGTTCCCTGATCGCCCCTGGGCCCGGCACGCCAATCGGTGCGGCAGTCGGTGGCGTCGCAGGCGGCGTGGCGGGGTATTTTGGTGGGGAGGCTGCGGCTGAAGCGACTGCCGAGTGGCTCACCGATCAGATCCATGCGTCGGGCACAACGATCAAAGAATCGGCGGGCGATGCGTGGGACTGGACAACGCGAATGTACCGCAACGGCCGGAAGTTCGTGGGCGTGATCGAGTAGGGGTATCTCCTGCTGGGGTTGGCCCGTGACTAAAAAACTCGGGCCGACCCTTTTTTGTTGTCGCCGCTTGCCAACGGGAGGAGTTTCTATTCAGCGACGTTTTCCGCGAGCATGTCGTGCAGCGACAACTTAGCGTCCCGATAGCGACGTTTGATCGTTCGCTCGGAAACTGCTTGCAGGTTAGCGACTTCGGCCTGGCTCATGCCTTGGTAGAAGATCAGTTCGAAGGCAACTTTCTCGTCGTCTGCCAGCTTGTCGACGCATTGGTGAAACTCGACCATTTCCGCCAGGCCGATCGCATCGGTCGGCGGGACGGCAGCTTCGTAAAGTGGCCGCTGATGGCCGTCCGAATCTGCTTTGCCAGGATCGGACTGATAGTGTCGGCCCTGGCCCTCGGGGCCGAAAAGCTGCCTCGCCATGTCGATCAATTCTCGACGAATCTGGGTTGCAGCCAAAGCCGTGAAAGCAGCTTTCGCGTCGGGCTTGATCTTCTTCAAAGCGCGGTGCAGGCGAATCAGGGCGTTTTGAAGGACGTCGTTGGTCTGAGTCCAACGGCCGACGAGGGGCTTCTCGGCCAACATGCGGTGCGCCATCCGGCGCAGGCGGTCTTGAGAGTGGGCGATGATCTCGTCGATCGCCGTGTCGTCGCCTTTTGCCCAGCGGTCCAGCAGGCCCTGTAGCCGGGTCGTGTAGCCTGGCGAGTCCGCTATGAGTTGCATTTCCTTTGAACGCTTGCTGACGCCTTGGGAAAGCACCGCCGTCTGGAAAAATTCACAATCGACGGCGGGGCGCCTGGGCTCAATTTGGTGTCACCAGTGTCACGAGCCAATCTACCGCCGCTCCGCGCCAGACGCAATTTCGCGGCGCAAAGAAGTTGAGACTTGAGAGGCCGTGAATGAAACCTGCATCGCTTTTTGCTGGCCTCAATCTCGGGCAACTGCTTCGCCGCGCGGCGAACGCGCTCGGCTCGATCTTCGGCGGCACGGTGTTGGGCGGTGCGACGCCGCTCTTTGTCACGGAACGCGACGGTGGGCGTTCCCTGCAGAGACCGAGAGAGTCCCAACCCGAAATTTATGGGTGGGCAAGGCACTAGCCCGCACGGCGCAACTCGTTGGGCGCTTCGCTGGGCTTGAGGTGCCAATGGGGACCGCGAAGAATCTCCGGCGTGGCGGCGATGCGCGGGCCGACGGGCCCGGTCGGGCTGCCTTCCCAAGCGTGCGTTTGCACTTGGAGCAAGATGCGTTCGGCTAACGTGATCGCGTCGAGCCCCGCCTGGCCCGTGACGCACGGGGCGCGGCCCGTGCGGATGGCCGTCACAAAGTCGACGAGCTCGTTGGTGAGCGGATCGGTGGTTTCCACGATCAGCGAGTGACGCGGTAGGTGCTCGTCGAGTAGCGTTTGCCGCAAGCTCTGTTGCTCCTCTGGAGTCATGCGCTCGACGTCGATTTCGCCACGCGTCAGTGCCGCGCTCGGCCTCACCAGGTCCACGGTGCGTGCGGCCAGGTCGAGCGCAGTCATGCCGTGGCACGACCAGAGGTGCATGGTGCGCGCGGCCGTATGGCTGGCACGCGAGGCGCTGAGCGCGGCCACGCAGCCGTTTTCGAACGTCAATCGCGCGTTGACCACGTCTTCGTGACGCCCGAACAAGGCAACTCCCAGTGCGTCGACGCGCCTCAGCGGCGATGCCACGAGCGAAAGCACCAGGTCAATATCGTGGATCATCAGGTCGAGCACTACGCCGATGTCGGTCGAACGGAAGCTGAAGCCGCTGCGGCGCACCGCCTCGATGTACTTCGGCTCGCGCAGGTAGGGCTGGGCGGCGGTGAAGGCGGGATTGAAGCGCTCGACATGTCCGACTTGCAGCACAGCGCCATTGCGCCGCGCCAGTTCGACAAGTTCGGCGGCCTGCGAGGTCGAGGCCGCCAGCGGCTTTTCGACGAGCAGATGAATGCCCGCCGCCAACAGCTCGCGGGCGACCTGGCAGTGGAAGCGCGTCGGCGTGGCGACGACCGCCGCGTCGACCTTGCCGATCAGCTCGCGATGGTGGAGATGTGCCGTGGCGCCGTAGTTGGCGGCGGCTTCCTGACGGTTGGACTCGAGCGGGTCGACCACGGCTGCCAACGTCACGCCTTCCAGCTTGGAAAGGATGCGGGCATGGATGCGCCCCAGATGGCCGACTCCCACGACGGCGACTCGCACAGGCTTCAAGCAGCCCTCCTTCGTTCACGTCCGCGACCGTGTTGTCCTTCTTGCTGCACCTCGACGAACGAGAGCAGTTCGTTCACCTGCGGCAGTAAATGGCCGTTGCTGCGCAGAATTTCTCTGGCGTGGTCCAGCCCCACGCGTGCCCGGTAGAGCAGTCGATGTGCTTCGGCCAAAGCGCGGATGGCGTCGGCCGAAAAGGCGTTTCGTTTCAGGGCCACGACGTTGATGCACCGCGGACGGGTCGGGTGCCCTTCTACGAGCATGAACGGCGGCACGTCGTGGAGCACTCGGCTCAGGCCCGAGATAAAGCTGTAGCCGCCGATGGTGGTGTAGTGGTGAACGGCCACGCTACCCGAAAGCGAGGCGTGGTCGTGAACGTGTACGTGGCCGCCCAGCAGTGAGCCATTGGCCACGATGATGTGGTTGCCCACGCGGCAATCGTGCGCCACGTGGGTACAAGCCATGAAGTAGTTGTGACTGCCCACGGTGGTCACACCGTCTTCCTTTTCGGTGGCCCGATTGACGGTGACGCTCTCGCGAAAGGTATTGTGGTCGCCGATGATGACCTTGGTGTCGCTGCCGCGGTAACTCAGATCCTGCGGCTCGCCGCCGATGACCACGCCCGGATAGAGATGGTTGTTCTCGCCCAACGTGACGTGCCCCATGATGGTCACGTTGTTCTCCAGGCGGCACCCTCTACCGATGCGGGCATGCGGACCGATGACGCAGAAGGGCCCGATTTCGACGTCGGCATCGATCTCGGCACGTGAGTCGATCACGGCGTGCTCGGCGACAGAAGCCATAAAGAACCGCTCCGTTACGCGCTGCGTTTGAATCCACCGACCATGTCGCCCTCCGTCAGTATGGTACGCACCAACTCGGCGTTGAGCCGATGGCCGCTACGATAGGCGATGACGTGGGCGGCCAGGTCGCAGCCGGCCAACGCCATGTCGCCCACCAGGTCGAGCGCCTTGTGGCGCACGCACTCGTCGCGGAACCGCAATTCGTTTTCAATCGGCCCCTCGCCGTCGAACACCAACAGATCTTTGAGCGATGCCCGGCGGCCAAGCCCCTGGGCCAGCAACCAATCGGCTTCGGCCTTGAGCATAAAGGTGCGGCTGGGCGCCAGTTCGCGGCGAAACGAATCGGGCGTGACCGGCATGCTGAGCGTTTGCCGGCCAATGGCGTTGCCCGGGCCGTAGTCGAGGTGAAACTTAAGCGTCAGGCCGCCCGACACGCTGGGCCGCGCTTCGACCCAGCTCTCGTCGTTGCCCAGGCGGGTCACTTCGCGCACGAACAGCGTGGGGCGGACGGCATTCTGCTCGATCAGGCCGGCGGCGGTCAGCGCGTCGACGAATGGCAAGCTCGAGCCATCGAGCCCCGGCATCTCAGACGCATTGACCCAGACTTCGCAATTGTCGACGCCCAAGCCGCCGAGCGCCGCCATGATGTGCTCGACCATTTCCACGCTGGCCCCGCCGGAACGCAACGTGGTGCGGCGGGGCGTCTCGACGCGGTTGCTGACCATGGCGCGAATCCGCACCGGCCGCGTCAAATCGCCGCGGACGAACGTCACGCCGGCATCGGCCGCAGCCGGGCGAAACTCGACCCGCACGTCCTTGCCGCTCCAATAGCCAAAGCCCTCGACGGCAACCGCCCGCGAGATGGTCTGCTGGCGGCGGGCCGCCTGCAGCGATCGGCGTGCGTCGTCCGTAAACCGATGTACCATAAAATCCCAGAGGCCCAAACCAGCGATGTCGCCCAAGCGTGGCCAAGCGGCCAGAGAACGCTGACAGCGCCGCAGGCGGGCCCGAGGGCCGGCCTGCGGCGAGCTTAATACAGCGGCTAGTGTCTTACTGCCGACGAACGCCGTTCGGCGGCAACACCCCTTGCGGCGGACGCCCCAGACGATTGTCGGGCTGCGGCGACGTCGTGGTCGGACGTGACCGCGGCGGATTGACCGCATCGAGAATGATCGGCGTGATGTCGATCGTCTTGTTGTAGTAGAGCACGGCCTTGTTGAGCTCTTTCTGGATGCCCTGCGGATCGTTCTCGTCGAGCGGATCGCCGTTGAATCGCATCACCAGGGCGATGCCGTGCTTGTCCGCATGGTATTTCACCTGCTCCATGATTTCCTGATAAACGGTGTAGTAGATTTTGGCTTCTTTCTCGAAGAACTCTTTCTTCTGCAACTGCACCTGCACCGAGAGGTCGGCCGAGCGTTTGGCAATGTCTTCTTCCAACTGGCGATAATCCGGGCTGTTGCGGTTCAGCTCTTCGAGCCGCTCGGCCATTTTTTGCAAAGACGACTTGTTCTGCTTCAGCTCGTTTTCGGCGGCTTCTACGTCGCGCCGCAGTTCGTCGCTGAGCGCCTTGAATTTGACGTGATTGTTGAAGATGTAGGCCAGGTCGATAATGGCCACCTGCGGCGCAGAACCGGTCGACCGCGGTTGGGCAAAGGCCGAATTCGCGCCGGCGGGCGCCATACTCAGGCCGACCGCCAGGACGGCCAGGGAAAGACACTTTTTCACGATAGCGCTCCTTGCTGCTCGGCTCGGTCTTCCTGACCATCGCGCCTGCCCGTTCGCGGGCCGCACGCGCCGATTGCCACTGAGGGGAAATGCGAAAAGGGGGTCAATTGCGGGCGGTATTTTGCCGAGAACGCGTCGCGGGGTAAAGGTCAATTCGCCGCCCATTTTTACGGTAATCCGGATGTTCCCCAACGTGCCGCTCGGGCTACAATTAGAAGGCCATGCTCAACACCCTGATCAACGACGTACTTCCCTATGTGTTGTGCGGCATCCCTATCTTTTTAACCGGAGTAGGCTTGCCGGTGCCAGAAGAGGTGTTGGTCATCGGCGCGGGAATTGCGAGCCGCAACGGCGTACTGGAGCCGATCGCCGCCCTGATCACTTGCATCGCCTCGGCCATGCTCGGCGATTGTTTCATGTATGGCATTGGTTATCACTTCGGACATGGCCTGCTGCGCGACCGGCGCTGGTTTGCCCGACTGCTGAACGCCCGCAACGAGCGCAAGATGGAACATCGTATTCGCGACCACGGTCTCAAGGTGTTGTTTGTGACCCGCTTTCTGGTTGGCGTGCGGACGCCGGTGTACGTGGCGGCGGGAATCCTCCGCATCCCCTTCCGACAATTCATTTTCTGCGATCTGATCTCGGCCTCGGTGGTCGTTTCGCTGTTTTTCGGCCTGAGCTATCGGTTTGCCGAGCATTTCACGAACCTGTGGGAGAAGATCAAACGGGCCGAGATGGCCTTGACCGTAACCATCGTCTCGGCGATCGCCGGGGTGGCGATTTATTTTTATCTCCGCCATCGGCGACGGGTCGATCGCATTCGCCTGCGGCGTCTACGTCGCTCTCAGCGACCTAAAAAAGAAGAGCCTTCCTCCGCCGAGGCGGCTTAGCCTAAGAGCCTCTCTGGCTCCATCTATTTGACTTGCCTAAATATCGATGCGCGATTACCGGACATCGAGCAGGTCGAGCGGCAACGGTGGCGGGGGCAGAGCCGCGACGCAGAGATGATTTTCGCAAAAGGCGTTGCCGCGGCGATGCCCCGGCAGCGCGGCCACCGGGGCATCGCTGGCCGGCAGCGCGTCTAACGAGTGCTGGGTCGAATGCGGCCAGCTTTGCCCCAGCCACCGATGCCGTTGCACTAACGGCGCGCCGCCGCAGGGACGACGATGGCGCGGGAGTGTTGCCAGGGCATTCGCCGTGATAGACTGCTTCTTAAGATGTCTCACGGTAGACAGGAATCTGCGGCGATGTTCAGAAATTGCGGTTCGTGGCGACACTCGGCAAGCGTGTTTGATAGGCGTGATTTCTTGCGCATTGGCGGGCTGAGCATTGGCGGCATCAGCGGACTGGGCCTCGCCGATGTCCTGCGGCTGAAGGCCGCGGGAACGACGAGCGGCGCTGCGCGCTCGGCAACCGGCGCCGTCCGCTCGGTAATTATGGTCTGCCTGCCTGGTGGCCCGAGCCATCTGGAAACTTACGATCTCAAGCCGAACGCTCCGCTTGACTACCGGGGCGAATTTCGGCCGATTCCGACGAACGTCGCCGGGTTCGATGTCTGCGAGCACATGCCGCTTGAGACCAGCATTGCCGACAAGCTGGCCTTGGTGCGTTCGGTACAGTTCGTCGAACCGATGCAACACGAGCTCGAAGAGGTTTTCACCGGCTATCCCAAATCGGAAAAGCGGCCGTCGTTCGGGTCGGTCATCAGCAAGTTCCGCGGAACTGACGGCACGATGCCCTCCTACGTCAGTCTCGAATACGCCGAAGGAGTCGTCAGCTACGAAAGTCCGCAATACCTGGGGATGGCGCATCGCCCGTTGAACATCGCCGGCAACGATTTCGTACACAACCTCAGCATGGCATACGGGGTCAACAAGACGCGCTTCGATGAACGGCGGGCACTCTTGGCGACGTTCGACGGTTACCGTCGGAACCTGGACGCGGTTCGAGGTAAGTTCGCCGCCGATCCGTTTACGAATCAGGCGCTCGATCTGGTTTCTTCGGGCCGGGCCCGCGACGCATTCGATCTTTCAAAAGAAGATCCGAAAGTGCGCGAGCGCTACGGCAAACCGGACGACAAGTTCATTTATATCGGC
>DASSFG010000345.1:0-15141 GCA_035694685.1 Pirellulales bacterium | reverse complement strand
GAGTCGATGGCCGCCAGCCAGCGCGACATTTCGGTCAGCGAGTTTTTTGCCAAAAACCGCCACCTGCTCGGCTTCGACAACCCGCGCAAGGCCCTGCTCACCACCATCAAAGAGGCCGTCGACAACTCGCTCGACGCTTGCGAAGAGGCCGGCATTTTGCCCGAAGTGTGGGTCCACGTCGAGCAAACCTCGCCCAATCGCTTCAAAGTGGGAATTCAGGACAACGGGCCGGGCATCTTGAAGGCCCAAATCCCCAATATCTTCGGCAAGCTGCTGTACGGCTCGAAGTTCCACCGGCTGCGGATGAGCCGCGGTCAGCAGGGCATCGGCATCAGCGCGGCGGGCATGTTTGGCGTGATGACCACGGGCAAGCCGGTGAAAATCATCTCCAAAGTCTCGCCCCGCAAGCCGGCTCACTATTACGAGATCCGCATCGACCTGAAGAAGAACAAGCCCGAGATTCTCAACGGCAAGGGCGACGGAGTCGATATTCCGCCCGGCGAGGCGGGCCGCAAGATAATCGAAAAGCACGAGATCGAATGGATCGAGCTCGACCATGGCACGCGCGTGACCATTGAGCTGGAGGCCCGCTACACGCGAGGCCGCGGCAGCGTCGATGAGTACCTGGAGCAGACGGCCATCGCCAATCCGCACGTCACGCTGCACTATATCGATCCCGAAGGGAACGAGACGTTATATGAACGCTCGGCGACGACGCTGCCGCCGGAGCCCAAGGAGATCAAGCCGCACCCTTATGGCGTCGAGCTAGGCCGCTTGATGACCATGCTGCAGGACACGAAGCCCACGACCTTGGCGCAGTTTTTGACGACGAGCTTTTCGCGTGTCAGCCCGGGAGTGGCGCGCAAGATCTGCGAGGCCGCCAAGCTGAGCGTGCGGGCATCGACCACGAAAATCGGCCGGCACGAGGCCGACTCGCTGTTTCAGGCCATTCAGCAAACGAAAATTGGCTCGCCGGCCACCGACTGCCTGGTACCGATCGGCGAGGAGTTGCTGCTCAAGGGCTTGTACAAGGTGGTGCCCGGCGAGTTTTACGTGGCGGCCACGCGTCCGCCCGCCGTCTATCGCGGCAATCCCTTCGTCGTCGAAGCGGCGTTGGCTTACGGCGGCGTGAGCACGGCCCAGAAAGTTTCACTCGAAGCCCTGACCGAACTGCTTTCGGAGAGCGACGCCCGCTCGCTACGGCAGTTTTTGATCAGCACGTTCAACGGCATTGGTCCTGATGGCGCCGAAAAGATTCTGAAGGAAGCCGAACTCGGCCAACGCATCACGCCGGGCAAGTTGAAGGCGGTCGACATCACCAAACTGCACACGGCGATGCGCTCGGTGAGTCTCGACGAAGGACAGACGATGAACGTGATGCGGTTTGCCAACCGCGTGCCGTTGCAATTTCAGCCCGGCGCGTGCGCCATTACGCAGACGATTGCCGGCACGAACTGGCGGGCATATGGCCTGCCGCAATCGCGCGGTTCGCTGCCCAACGGCCCGGTGACCATTATGGTCCACGTCGCCAGCGTCTGGGTGCCGTTCACCAGCGAGTCGAAGGAAGCGGTCGCCTCCTATCCGGAAATTCAAAAAGAGCTGCGGCTCGCCTTACAGGCCGTCGGCCGCAAGCTGAGCATGTACCTGCGGAGGCGGCTGAAAGTCAAGCAAGAAGGGGAGCGGCGAAACGTCTTTCTGCGCTATCTCGGCGAGGTGGCAACCGCCGTGAGCTCGATTAATAAAAGTGACCGGGAGCGGCTTTATGAGCGGCTTGTCGAAGTGGCAAAGCGCAAGACGGCGGAAGCGGACGTCAAGCTCGACAATCGCGGCAAGAAAGTGATTGAGGATGAGCAAGAGGATTTTGGCGACAACGTGTTGATCATCCCGCAGGATGACACTGAGGCACCCCACGGCGAAGCCAAATCGTAGGCCATGGCGGCTTTAGACGACGAACGGAAGTTGAACGAGTCGCCGGACGAGTGGCAACGCCAGCTTCAGGTCTTTTACCGGCTAGGCGATTGTTCCGGTATTCCTTGTCAATTCACCGCCGATGGTGACGGCGATAGATCAACCACGAAAGGACCATGATGGCCAAAAAACGAACGACCGGCGACAGCAATAAGCCGGCGAGTACGACCGTGAGCAAACGAGATAAAGAAACGTTGGGAAGGTTGCACGGCCTTGCCGATACGGTCGTTGCCACGGCGGACCGGAGCCGCGACCCCTACGTGGACATTCCTGCTCGCGCCCTGTCGAACGTGCGCTTTAACAAGACAAAACGCTTTCTCGAAATGGGCGGCAACACCAACCGGCGGCAGTTGTTTAACCTGTCGCAGGCCAAGGCGTATATGCAGACGATGCTGGTCGCGAGTGGCTGCAAGACCCTCATTGACCAGCAAAAAAGCACCAGCATCCGAGGTCTGTTCTACCTGCTGAAGCACACGATCGAGGGCGCCAAAGAAGAGACCTTCGCCACGCAGGACGAGTGCGACCCAATCATCGAAGACGTGGAAGTGATGCTGAACAGTCTGCGCGAGGAGCTGCACCTCTATGCGAAGAAGGCGGGCGATATGGTCGGTCCGATCGTGCTCGTGGACCGCGGCGATGAAATCGACTGTTCTCGAATGGGTTCCGGCGGATACGGCGTACCGTCGATCGTCGAGCCGGATGTGATTCAATTCAAGAAGTGCGACGCCAAGTTCATTCTGCACGTCGAAAAAGACACGGTCTGGCAGCGATTCAATGAGGACCGGTTTTGGCGCAAACACAACTGCATTCTGACGCATGGCAGCGGGCAGCCGCCGCGGGGCGTCCGGCGAATGCTCTACCGCTTGCACAACGAGCTCAAGCTACCCGTCTATTGCCTGCTCGATAATGATCCTTGGGGATACTACATCTACAGCGTTGTCAAACAAGGATCGATTAATCTGGCCTTCGAGTCGAAGCGGATGGCAATTCCGGATGCCAAATACCTGGGCTTGCGTTCCAAGGACTTTGAGCGATGTCAGTTGTCGAACAGCGTAAAGATTCAGCTTAATGATACGGACAGCAAGCGGGCCAGGCAGATCGCCGACTACCCATGGTTTGCCGACAAGAAGGCGTGGCAGAAGGAGATTGAGCTGATGCTGTCGAACGGCTTCAAGCTGGAAGTCGAATCGCTGATCAGCAAGGACATCAGCTATGTGACCGAAGAATACGTGCCGGCGCGGCTGAGAGACCGCGATTGGCTGGATTAGCGGCCCTTCGAGGGCTGGGGCAGGAACATCCGCCGCAGCATTTCGGCGGCGACGTCGCTCGTCTCGGACTGCTTCGGCGCACGGCGCGCAGCGGGCTTCGGGCGTACCGTTTCGACCTCAAACTCTGCATCAGGTTCGGCCGACGCGGCTTCTGGCGGCTCTTCCACCGTACTGGCCGCCTGGCGCGGTTTATCGTCGGCCACTTCGATCTGGCGGATCGATAGCTGCACTTCCAGCGGACCGCAACGCACGGGGGAATTATCGTCGGGCGAACGATGGCCGATCACGCGAGCGCCTTTCAGTGCCACGGGAAGCGCTTCGCGCAAGTCGCAAACCGTAACGCCGTCGGCGCCGATCAGGATCGCACAGTTGTAGCGGTCGAGCGGCTCCAGCTCATACCGGCCAACGGTTGCTTCCCAGCCGAGCGGATCGGGCGGCGACGTTCCTCGTGGGGACCCCGGCTGCGATGGGGGCGTCGGCACCTTTTCAGAGGCAGCCGCGGAAGTGCGCTTGCCCAATCGGACGGCAAGCTCGGGCACTTCATCGGCTTTGAGCCACAATCCGGTTGGGCCCTGCCGCACGGGATCGACCGCACGCAGATTGCCCCGCTCAATGAGTCCTGCCAGATCGTCGAACGACATGGGACCGAACTCGATACCCATGGTCTTGCAATACCACTCTTGATTCACGGCGACCATTTTCCAGGTGAGCTAGTTTCCGACCGACAAGTATTCTATATCACCCGGTCAGCGGAAGCACCATCGGTGCTGATGTTAGGATGGGATCAGCGAGCTTGCGAGCGCGGGCCCACCGTCTAACGCAACAGCAAACAGGCGTCCTGAATTCCTGATGCCTGACGCCTTTCGTGGAGGGCCGCCCTTGAACAACTCGCTCGTTCCGCTCTGCGACGATCGGGGGCGTCATGCACCGACGGAATGGAAGGCTCGCGGGCGCCGTTGGCGGCCGGTTAAACGAGCGAAGAATCTAGCCCCACGATCGGCCGGCCTACTTTGGCATCGGCAGAATGATCAGGGCGTTCTCCGCAAAAGTCGCTTCGCCCGGCTTGCCGTCGATGCGGTATTGAATCTTGAGCTGCTTGGGCGTGCCGGGCACGGGGTCGCCACCAAATGACGAGTTATAATCGTCGGCGGGCAGGCCGATAAGCTGCACGTCGGCAAGTTGCTTGCGCAACACTTCGGTCACGTCCTTTTGCGTCGCGCCCGCGCCATATTCGGCCTTGACGATCTCGACCTTCACCTTTCCCAGTCCGGCATCGGTCAGCAGCTTTTGCACGCCTTCAACCTTGTTGCCGACCTTCTGAGCGATGGCGAGGGCCGTTTGCGTGGCGTCGGCCTTCAATTCGGGAACTTGCATCAGCTTGATCGCCAAGGCCAGCGTCTGTTGGCTTGGATAACGCTTCAGCACCTCCAACACCAGCTTCTTCTCGGCCGGTTGACGGCAGGCATCGAGGGCGCTTTGGCACATGGCCAGCCGCTCGTCGTCGGGCAACACAAACTGCCGGGCAATGCGGATGTAACCTCGCAACGCGCGGGCCTGGAATTTTTCTCCGGGCGCGGTCTTGGAAAGGTCGAGCAGCACCGGAGCGGCGTCGGCCGTCATCCATTCGCCCAGCAACCGGCTACTGGCGTCTTGCAGTTCGGGGTCGGAGCTCTTGGCTGCCGCACCGACCGCCGCCAAGGCCTTCGTTCCGCCCACCGCCGCCAGGATGTCGAGCAACACGGGCTTAGTGGCCGAAGGCGCCGCGTCGAGCGACGCCGCTAACTCGGCCGCACACGCTTCGCGGTCGGGCATGCGGACGGCCGCGGCCTTTAATGCCTGCTGCGCCGCCGGAGCGTCGTCAGCATGCTTGGGGCTCACGGCCTGCCTGACCAAGATATTGACCTCGTTGGCCGACACCGTTTCGCCCAAGGCTTTCAGCGCGGCCTGCCGGACCGCCGGATCCGCGGAATCGAGCGCCTTGACCAGGGCCGGCGTGGCAGCCAGACGGCGCTCACCCACAACCTCGATCAGCACCGGATACAACTTGTCGTCGGTCTTCGCGAGCCTGGTGGCAATCTCCCGGTCAATGCTGTCGCCGCGCAGCTCAGACAGCGCCGTCTTGGCCGCTTGCGACAACTCTGGATCGGAATCGGTGGCGATGGTCAATAGCGTATTCAGACACGATCCGTCGCCCACCCGACCGATTGCTTCGATCGCGGCCAGGCGAACTTCCTTTGGTCCATGAGCAGCAGCTTGGCGCATAGTGGGCAAGGTAACTGTATCGTCGGCGGCGAGATCTTGCCACCCTTGGCTTCGTAGAAGCGCAGCCATATCTTTGCGATCGGCCATTGCCACAACGATGAGTGCGGCCCGCGGCGGACTTGTATTCGGTAATTCCTTGGCGAGCGCCTCATCGACCGTGCGGCTGGGTATTTCACGGGCCGTGCCCAGGGCGAGTTGGAAGAGGGCCTTCTCAGGCGAGCGGAGCTGTTCGAGCAACAAGGCGATGCCTTGTTCCTTGCGGGCGAGAATGGCGCCGCGCGTGGCTTCCAGCATGCGTTGCTTGGGAACCTCCGCCTTGCGCACCTGATCGTAAATTTCAACGGCCTCGTTCGTGCGGCCGTCGGTCATCAGCCGCTCGGCGCAAAGTACCAGCCCTTCGGCGACGGCCGACCGGACTTTGCCCGACGTGGCGGGGAGTGACTTCCGCAACGCCGTAATGGCAGCGTCGTTTGCAATTCGCCCCAATGCGGCAGCCGCCGCCGAGGCCACGTCGGCGTCTTTGTCTTTGAGCCGGGAAATCAAGGCATCGGCGGCGTAGGAGTCGCGCCGCACGCCGATCGAATTAATCGCTCCCACGAGCAGATTGCCCTGGAGAGAATCGAGGGCCTTGCGCAGCGCTTCGTCGGCCGCGGGTCCGGGAATGGCCTCCAATGGAATTCGTGCCCACGAGGCGAGCTCTTCGTCGGTAAGCAGCCTCGCCAGTTCCGGCACCGCCTCACTCGACCCATAAACCGCCAGCTTTTTGCAGGCCAGCGCCTTATCGGCCTTGGATGCGTCGGACCGCAAGAGGGCCAGCAGTTCCTTTTCTTTTTCGGCCGACGTTTGTCCGTCGGCCGCCCGCACCATTACGGCGGTCAGGGCTACGCAGGAGAATATGGCGAAAGTTCGGGCGTATCGCATTGCAGTCAAGGGGTTGGTAGTTAGTGGCTATTGATTAATGAATCCGTGGCGCGTTGTAGGGTGGGACGAGCGAAGCGAGTCCCACCACCATTTACGCAAGGCAATGGTGGGACTCGCTTCGCTCGTCCCACCCTACCCCTACTCCCTGTCCTCTACAGCCTCCACGGTTCTCGGAGGGCTTCAGATCGCAAGCGGTTGGCTTCGACGTCGCCAATGAATTCGTTCTTGACGATGTCGTACTTTACCTGCCGGTTCAGATAGAGAGCGATGTTTGCTCCGTGGCAGGCGATGTGGGCATTACGGGCAGCGTCGGCGTTCCCCTTGGGCAGACTGCGCGACTTCACGCAGTCGAGGAAATCGCGCACATGGTACGTCGCCGGATAGCCGCCGATTTCCTCAACCTTGCGACCGGCCAAAAGCTCAGGCGAGCTGAGCACCAGCTTGCCGCTGTCGCCGGCCTCGACCCAGCCCGTCTCGCCTTCAAACCGCACCGGGCACGAGCCCAGGGGAATCCAGCCCTTTTCGCGGAAGATCAGCTCGATGCCGCTGGCATAGCGGGCCATCAGCTCGCCGTCTTTTGGGGCGTTGTATTCCACGGGGGGTGGACAATCGCCAACGGCCCACTGGCAGAGATCGACGCAGTGCGAGCCCCATTCCAGCACGCCGCCGCCCACCAGTCCGCCGCCCTTCTCGAAGTTGAAGCCGTCGAGCAGCTTGGCGTTAAAGGGCCGCCAAGCGGCCGGTCCGAGGTACATGTTCCAGTCGACCACGTCCTTATCCGGCTCAGGTTCGGCCGGCAGCCAGCCGCTCGTTACGGCTTGCATGCCGGCAGGGTGAGCGTACACGCGCTTCAGCTTGCCAAGCTTGCCGGTGCGGGCCAGCTCGCAGGCAAAGGCAAAGTGGGGCAAGTTGCGGCGTTGCGTGCCAGCCTGAAACACGCGCCCGGTTCGACGCATGGTGTCGGCCAGCAGCAAACTCTGCGAAATGTTCTTGGTGCAAGGCTTCTCGCAGTACATGTCTTTGCCGGCTTTGGCGGCATTGATGGCCGCGGTCGCGTGCCAGTTCGGACCGGTGGCAATGAGCACGGCGTCGATGTCGTTGCGATCGAGCAACTCGCGGAAGTCGCGGTGCATGTCGCAGCTTTGCGTGCCGTAGCGCTCATCGACCATCTTCTTTATTTTCATGCGCTGGGCTTGCTTGATGTCGCAGACGGCGACGAACTGCACGTCGGGCTGCTCGAGGAAGCAGCCGAGATCGTAGGTGCCGCGGTTGCCGATGCCGATGCCGCCGACGATGATTCGCTCGCTGGGCGGCGCGACGCCGTTCAGCCCGAGCGCCGAACCGGGGATGACCGTGGGCGCGGCGACTGCGGCGCCGGCCGAGAGGGCTGTTTTCAAAAACCGCCGCCGCGGAAGGTTTGCGACGTGCTGCGACATGACTGCGCTCCTATCGTGGGCCTTGTCGTTAAACTGGATGGCCTGCCCTGCCGCCTGAATGTCGATAGTATGTTCGATTGGCCCCGCGAAAGCAATCGGCCCCTCGCTCCGGTCGTGTCATAAAAATGAGCTGGTCCAGCAGAAATGGCAACGCCTGTAGGGTGGGAAGAGCGAGGCGACTCCCACCACAGCCGGCCAACAGGTGGGACTCGCTTCGCTCGTCCCACCCTACATGTCGTCACCAACTCACTGTTAAGACACTACCCTTGATCCAGTAATGTCCTAACGCCTATTGGCCGCCTGTCAAAAGTAAACCGCGTCAGGCGGCCCGTCGCAGGCGGGAGGTGGGCCAGGCGTAGATACGGGCATTGCCCGACTTGCCGACTTGCCGCACGGCGCCCGTCTCGCGCAGGCAATAGGCAATGCGCTGAGCGACATGCCGCGCCACGCCGAGCTGGCGGGCCAGATCAACCGTTTCAAATGAGCCGCTCAGTTCACCCGGCAGGAGCGTGCGCAAGTCGGCTGCCCGCTTCAAGCGGCACGAATCGAGCACGGCGGTGAGCTTCTGATCTTCAACGATAAAATCATTTGCGCGCCAGCGCCGGCGGCGGCCGTGACCGGGGTAACGCCATTCTTCGACGTCGACCAGCACCGCTTCTAACGTCAAGCGTGGATGAGGAAAGACCTTGGTGAAATAGACGAGCTCGTCGAACAGCGCCAGCAGCGTTTCGCGTTTCGGGCTGGTCCGCCGATCGATGACTTCACCGTCCTTGCACGACCGCTTGACGAGCAACTTGCTGGCGACGATCGGTTTCACCACGCGCACACGATGATCGGCCAACAGCACGCGGATTTTATCGCGAATGGCGGCCAACGAGCCGTGCTGTATCTCCACCAGCTCCCGGCCATGGACTGCGTCGATGCGAAATCGGCCGTGTCGCACTTCCACGCGCACGTCGTCGGGGTCGGCATAGCGGCGTTTCAATTCGCGGTGCAGCGAGGTTTCCATCCCTTTTTGATCCGTGGAAAAGAGGCCGTGCAAATTGCACCCGAAGTGCCGCCGCCAGAACCCTGACGCCTGACGCCTGACGCGTGAACCCTACGCCGGCGGCGTAATGCCAAAATCGGCGATGGTCAACAGACTGCTGAAAGCGTAGCCGCGCTGGGCGAACGCCGCGGCGCCTCCTTCCATGCGGTCGATGATGGCGATGACCCGAGTTACGATCAGACCAAACTCCTCGGCTCGTTCAATGGCGGTGATCGACGATCCGCCGGTCGTGACCACGTCTTCGACGATGGCCACCCGGTCGCCCGGCTGAACTGGGCCTTCGATGAAACGTTGCGTGCCGTGTCCCTTCGCTTCTTTGCGCACCATGAAGCCGGCCAACGGCAGGCCGCGGACGCCCGCCATCGTGACGACCGCGCCCGTGATCGGGTCGGCCCCGATCGACATTCCGCCTACGGCCTTGGGGATGTCGGCGGCCAGCAGGTCGAGAATACCTTCGCCCACCAGGCAGGCGCCGGCCGCATCGAGCGTCACTTGCTTGCCATCGAGGTAGTAAGTCGCCTTCTTGCCCGAGGCAAGCGTGAAGTCGCCGAACTTCAGCGCTTTTTGGCGGACGAGAGAAATCAGTGCCTGCTTATCATACATCGCGCGATCGCCTCTTTGGATGCCATAAACGCTTCTATAACGCACCAGTTGGGGCGCGGAAAGGGCAAACTATCTTTTACACCATGCCGGTACACAACTGGCCCCCGCGTGGACGCAGGCATTTTTCACGACTTCCACCAGAGCTGACAACGCGGAATTGTGTACACAGTTCGTAAACTGACCGCGGCGATTTAATCTCGAAAGCGCTCTTACCGCCAAACAAATTATCCTAGTGCCTATTCAGTTTCGTCAGGCGAGTCGCCCAGGGCGTCTTCCACGTAGAGCTTTCGCACGACGACGAGCGAGAGCGCCGCAAATGGCGTCGCGAGAGCCAATCCAGGAAAGCCCCAGAGCGCTCCGAAGATCACTTGCACGCTCAACGCGACCGCGGGCGGCAGGTGAACCATCCGCTGCTGGACGGCCGGCGTAATCACGTAACCTTCCAATGTTTGCACCACCATGAACAACAGACCAACGTAAAGGGCCTGCACAGGACTCTGTACGAACGCCAACAACATGGCCGGCGCCAACCAGAACAACGGGCCCAGGTTGGGGATGAAGTTCACCAGCCCCGCAAAAACGCCGAGCATCAGCGCCATCGGCATGCCGACCAGATAGAAACCAAGCGTCGCGCCGACCGCCACCGCCCCCATCGACACCAGGCGTCCCAGGATCCAACGCCACAAAGCCATCGATGCCCCGTCGAGCACTTCTCGGGCACGCTCGCGGCGGTCTGGCGGCACGAGCCGTACCAATGACCGTTTGTAAAGCTCTGGGTCGATCGCCAAAAACAGTCCCAGAAAGCCAATCACGACGGCACCGGTCACCGTTTCGACCACGGCCGACGCCGCGCCGGCCGCGCGCGACAAGGTCTTTTCGCTGTCTTCTGCCGAGGTGCGCACTTGTTTCAGCTCGTCAGCCACGAAGGCGCCCCACGGGTAGGCTTCCAACTTTTTCCGCAGGTCTTTGACCGCCTCTGGTAACTCTTCGCTGAATTGTTGCACCTGCTCCGCCAGCGTCGAAGCGGTGAACCAGGCTGCCACACCGATGGCCAACAGCAATATCAGGCACACGATGGCCAGCGCCCCAAGCCGCCTCATGCCGGTGTAACGTGCGAGAAGATCGGTGAGGCCGCACAAAAAGACAGCCAACAACACGGCTGCGAAAATCATGAACAACGTGCCGGCCGCCAGCCACAGAAGCAGGCCGACGACCATCATCGCGACGCTCGCCGCGAACACGGTCCAGTGGTGACGCCGCTCGTGTTTATCCATAAGCCGTTTTGCTGCGATTATCGCGTTGCCGAGCAAGTTTCATGCCGCCGTCAGCCTACCATTGGCGCGGCATCAGTGGCGACTACTCAACGGGCATGTCGCGCTGAATATTTCGAATCGAGGCGGCGCAAATGAGCACCGTGGCCCGCTCGAATGTCGGCCGAAACTGGCAAGCACAATATGGTGCTGGTCGCCATGACTGCGGCGACTACCGTGCCGGTGACCCGCAAGAAATGCAGGACTGCGGGCGAATACGGGATCGTCCGCGGCGAGACCACGAAGAAAACTCCTGGCAAGTCCAGGCACAGCGTTGGTGGCCGCGACCTCAATCTGCCGACGACTGGCTGGCCAATCTCGCTTGCCGCCGCGCCTCGCGGCGCGCCAACTCCTGGTCGCGCAGGTTAGAATAAGTCGTGACCTGCTGCTGATGGGCCGCCGCCTGCTGTGTAGCCACGATCGCTTGTTGAGCGGCAACCATCCGCATGGCGGCCATCCCGGCCGACATCATTTGCGTGCTGATGCCACGCAGACCGCGTCCGCCTCGTCCGTGACACGCTTGGGCCGAGCTTGGCGCGCCAATGGCAACCAAGGCGAGACACCCCGCAATCAAAGCCGATTTCATGGCTCACTCCGCAACCCTAAGAGAATGATTGCCCGCAATCAATCATTCCGTTTTCAAGTCTCGCGGGCAAGCCGCTGACGAAGAAGTAACTATCTGATCCACTTGGCCAATGGCGACAGCTCGTTCTTCTTTCGTGCCAAAATGATCGGCACGGTCGGTGTATTGGGCGTCTTGGCGGTATTGTATCGGAGCCATCGGCGGCTGGCTGTGCCCGTGGCCGGTGTCATAAGCTGCTTCCAACTCGCGTTATTCGTTTATCTAAACGTGCGCTGATCAAGGCCGGCCCCCGTTGTCGTGGGCCATGATGGGCTTGACGTTGCAATTGCCCCAAACCGGCTTGCTGCCTATACTTGTGCGACTTATATCCGTTTTATTCGCCAGGCAGTCTCGCGGTTTTCCCTACCAACCGGCCCATGTCGTCGTCTCGTTTTCTGCCGGTCGATGATGCCCAGCCGCCGCTTTTCGTGGGCGTCGACGTGGGGGGCACAAGCGTGAAGATCGGTCTCGTTGACGACTTGGGACGAACCCTGGGTTGGACAAGCATTCCCACCGACGCCACGCGTGGCGCCGATGATGGAACGCGCCGCATCGGCGAGGCCGTTTGCCGGTTGATCGACGAGATCGGCCCGCGCCGCGAGCAGATCTCGGCGGTAGGGCTTGGCACGCCGGGCACGATGGATATTCCGGCCGGCATGCTGCTCGACCCACCGAACCTGCCGGGCTGGGTCGACTTTCCCATCCGCGATCGTCTCAGCCGGGAGTGTCGACTTCCCGTAGCCTTTACTAACGACGCCGCCGCCGCCGCCTATGGCGAGTACTGGGTCGGCAGCGGTAAGTCGTTGCCCAGCATCATCATGTTGACGCTGGGCACAGGCATCGGCGGGGGAATCATCGTCAACGGTGCCTCCATCGACGGTGAGCACAGCCACGGGGCCGAGTGCGGGCATATAATTATTGACTGCCGCGACGATGCGCGGGTCTGCTCGTGTGGCCGGCCGGGCCACCTGGAGGCATATGCCAGCGCCTTGGCCGTCGTGCGACGCACGCAAGAGGCAGTCGATGCCGGTCGGCTCACCTCGCTCGCCCAACGTTTGATCAGCGGCGAGCCATTGACCCCTTTGTTATTGGCCCAGGAGGCTGAAGCGGGCGATGAACTGTCGTTGGAAATTGTGCTGGAGACGGCCCGCTACTTGGGAATCGGCATTACGTCACTGATGCACACCGTCGACCCGAGCATGGTTGTTCTCGGCGGCGCGATGACGTTTGGCGGCAACGCGACGCCGCTCGGACGGCGGTTTATTGATCGCGTGCGTGACGAGGTGCGCCGCCGAGCGTTTCCCGTCGTGGCGAAAACTCCGATCGAGTATGCTTCGCTCGGCGCCGACGCCGGCTACATCGGTGCGGCCGGTATCGCGAGACAGTGGCACAAGTGAAAAGTGAAAAGTGAGTTCATCCAACCGCGTACTTTTCACTCTTCACTTTTCACTTTCAGTCGCCACCGAACAGAGATTCTTCCGAAAAGGCTGATTCAAACCAATGGACTGTCAACACATCCGCAATTTCTGCATCGTGGCCCATATCGACCACGGCAAGAGTACGCTCGCTGACCGGCTACTGGAAAAGACCGGCACTGTCAGCCGCCGCGAGTTGCGCGAGCAGTTGCTCGACGACATGGAGCTGGAACGGGAACGCGGCATCACGATCAAGGCCCGGGCCGTCGCGATGCGCTACGTGCACGGCGGCGAGACGTACGAGCTGAATTTGATCGATACGCCGGGGCACGTCGATTTTCATTATGAGGTGTCGCGCAGCTTGGCGTGCTGCGAGGGCGCCTTGCTGCTCGTCGACGCCTGCCAGGGAGTCGAGGCCCAGACGGTGGCCAACGCCTACGCTGCGATTGACGCCGATCTGACCATCGTGCCTGCTCTCAACAAGATCGACGTGGTAAGTGCTCGCCCCGAGCAGGTGATGGAAGAAATGGAGTCGAGCCTGGGCATCGACCCCGCCGACGTGCTCGCCGTGAGCGCCAAGACAGGCATAGGTATCGAAGATCTCCTGGCGGCCCTCATCCAACGTGTGCCGCCACCGCAGGGCGATCCTGAGGCGCCGCTGCAAGCGATGGTGTTTGACTCACACTACGACGAATTTCGCGGCGCGATCACCTACGTGCGGCTGATGAACGGCACGGTGCGTAAGGGCCAGAAAATCCGTTTCTTGAAAACCGGCATGAGCTACGAGGTGCTCGAACTGGGGCAATTTGTGCCCGAACGCCGCGCCTGCGAAACGCTGCAAGCGGGCCAGGTGGGCTACTTGATCTGCAACATCAAGACGCTGAGCCAGGTCCACATCGGCGACACGGCGACGGTTCCTGGCGAGAAAGCGGCGACTGCTCTGCCCGGCTACCAGGAGCCAAAGCGGATGGTGTTCTGCGGACTTTATCCCTCCGACGGCGAAAACTTTGAGGAGCTGCGCGAGGCGCTCACCAAGTTGAGCATCAACGACCCTAGCTTCGAGTTCGAACCGGAGACGAGCGACGCGCTGGGCTTCGGTTTTCGTTGCGGCTTTCTGGGGCTGTTGCACATGGAGATCGTGCAGCAACGGCTGGAAAAGGAGGCCAATCTCGATCTGGTACAGACGGCCCCCAACGTGACCTATGAGGTCCTCACGAAGACGGGCGAGTTGTTGCGAATCTACAACCCGCAGCAAGTGCCCGACGCCGGCGACATCGAAGAGTTTCGCCAGCCGATCGTAAAAGTGAGTTTCATCCTGCCCACCGAGGCGATCGGGTTGGTCCACCAGCTTTGCAACGACCGGCGTGGCGAATACGTCCGCACTGAATATCTTTCGCCGACGCGGGCCATGCTGATTTACAATCTGCCGCTGGCCGAAGTGATTTACGACCTGCACGACAAACTGAAGAGCTGCACGCGCGGCTACGGCACCATGGACTACGAACTGGTGGGCTACGTGCCGGCCGACCTGGTGCGGCTCGACATTCTGGTGGCCGGCAATCGCGTCGACGCGTTGTCGACCGTCTGCCACCGGGCCGACGCCGACCGCCGCGGGCGGGCGATCGTCAAAAAGTTGCGCAGTGAGATCGACCGGCACATGTTCGAGGTGGCATTGCAGGCCGCCATCGGCAGCCGCATCATCGCGCGGGAAACCATCTCAGCCATGCGCAAAAACGTGACGGCCAAGTGCTACGGCGGCGACATTACTCGCAAGCGCAAGCTGTGGGCCAAGCAGCGCGAAGGCAAAAAGCGGATGAAATCTATCGGCAGCGTCGACATCCCACAGAAGGCGTTCCTCGCCGTGCTCGAAACGGGCGGCGACAAGGATTGACATGGCCGACGAACGACGCGAAAGCGTGATCATCATCACTAGCTCGTCTCGAATCACGCACGCGCCGGTGATCGAGGGTCATCCGACGCGATATGGTCGATTGCCCGTGCCTCGACGCCACATCGTTTGGCAGCCACGATGAAATCGTCGACGGTCTCGTCGCCGACCTCCACGGCTACCTCTTCACCGGCGAGCACCCGATCGATGACCGCCTTCGCTGAGGACAGTGTCATCCGCGCTCTGTCACGAAGGACATGGTTCATGGCTACTTTGTTAAAGCCGGGCTCAATTACTGAGAACGACACGTCGCATCGGATCATGTATAACTGGTTCGGCATGGATTTGGCAGCCTTGATGCGCGTGAGAAGAAAACGGAGAATAGCCTCCCGTGGCCACC
>DASSFG010000344.1:0-8673 GCA_035694685.1 Pirellulales bacterium | reverse complement strand
TTCGCTTCCACCGGCCCGTCGGCCAACCGCGCCAGCGCCCAACGGCCCGCATGCTCGCGCTCCAGGCGACGCTCGCTCTTGCGCACGAAAGCCGCCGTCACGTCGGCCGGTACGTTTTTGGGCGGAGTGTCCCACACCACGCGGTTGTCGGCGATGTGAAACGCCATCGGCGCTGGCGGCGGGCCGAACTGGTTCTTCAGCGAGACCACCCACCGCGTATCGCGTCCGTACGGATCGCCGCCCACCAGCCAGGCGGTCGCCGCCGCGGGGAGGAAGGTCTCCAAGTAACGAGCGGTGGCGCGGGCGGTCCGCTCCAGTCGCCAGACGACGATCATTGCCACGCGGCACTCGGCGGCCAGGCACTTCAGGCTCTCCAGTGCCAACATGAGGTCGGAGCGGCAAACCTTGCCGAGTCCGTCGCGCACAAAGCGGGCCAGGTCGTCGACGATGGCCAGCTTGCAGTCGCCCGCCTCCTGGATGGCGGTCTTCAACGATCTCAGCCGCTCCTCGACCGGCCCCACCGAATTGAACTGCTGAAAACGGCTGCCGGGCGGCATGCGGCGAATCAAGCCGACCATGGGCAATTGCGCCTCGGCCGCCGCCAACCTCGGCCGCTGCACGTCGAGGAACGAGTCGTCGGAATTGGCGTACACCACCGAACCCTGGATGGGATTTTGGATTTCGGATTTTGGATTTTGGATTGCGTAGGGCCACGGCCGGGCGAACGTGATGCGGGCGGCCAGGTCGGCCATCCAAAAGCTTTTGCCCGAGCCGGGTTCGCCGGCCACGAGCGTGAGATGTCCGACGGGCACCGTGCCGGGCCAGAGCCAGCGCACGGAAGTCTCGGTCACTTCGTCGGCGGGCATCATGGACACGTCGGCGAAGCGTTCGGCCGCGCGGTAGCCATCGCGATCGGGCCAACGTTGGATCGGGTTATAGTTGCGTCCTGTCGGCGCGCCATTTTCGAGTCGGATTGGAGGGAGGGGTCGCATGGGAGGAGAGGAGGTTCAGGGTTCTGGGTTCAGGACTTAGGTCTTAGCGCTTAGGGCTTAGGTTTGAATTCAGGAAGTCGTTCTGCCTCCCCGCAATTTTCAATTTGCACTTTGCAATTTGCCTGCATCGCTTCCCGCGCCGGCGGTTGGTCGGATTGCAAATTGCAAATTGCAAACTGGTAGCATGCGCGCGGCGACGATCGCAGCGCGTGGCTGAGGCGTTAAAGGGGATCGACCGACAGAGAGTATGGTCTGGGCGTCACTCGACGGCGTAACGCGACCGGCAGGCGCCAGCCTGACTGGGTAGTAGACTCCCGGAGCGCCGGGAACGGAGCGATGAAACCGCCCGCCGCCCGAGCGCGGCGCCACGTGGGTCGGGGCGCCCGGCTGACGGCGGCGGATTCACCGCATACTCGTCACTATACATGCGACTCCCAAGTAGTCAAGTGTCTTCTATATACAAAATATTGTGGGTGACAGCCGTATCAACCACAATAGCTTGTGGTCGGCTGCCGGCAGTCAAAAGCGCTTAGGCAGCCCGCGGAAGATTTTCGACCCCGTTTGGCTTGAGCCCGGGCACCCGCTTGCGGGTGCGGCTGAGTTCGCGGTCGCCCGCGGCGACCGGGCCGCCGGGGACAAGCCCTCGTTGTTGCGCAGATCTCGGGCGCCAGCCGCGCAGCGGCGACAGAGTTTAGCCGTGGGCGCAAGCCCACGGTATCGATACGCTGGATGAGGCAAGCCGCGTAGCGGCGACATAGGTAGCGCTCCACGCAGCCGCAGGAGATGTGGTCAGACCATTCCGTCTCGCCGAGCAAAAAACCCGTTTCGCCGAGGCGCCCGCGTACCGGTTCCGTGCCGATGAAATAAACACGAAGCAGGCGGCTGTTTCGTTGGCCCTGCTGCGATTGGCCGTCGGTCGGCGGCTCGCGGTAAGGATGAAACGGCGCCTCGGTGTTGAAAGTCATGCGGACCGCCAGGGTGTGCACCGACGCGTCGCTCGGCTGATCTTTGGCAAACTTGAAGGCGGTGACGATCCAGCTTCGCTCGACGTACGGCTTCAGCCAGGCCCTCAATTCCGGTGTCGACTGGTACTCGTGTTCTTTCAGCCAGTGGTTCAAAGCGTCGGGCGAAGTGGCCTTCAAGACGGTTGCATCAAGGCCGGCCACGCGTTTCGTTTCGAGCACCTGAACCGCCGGCGGCGCAGACTTGGCTGCGCCAAAACGCGCCTCTAGACGAGCGGGCGACGAGTACACGCCGAACCCTTGCGGGGCCCTCACGCGATCCAGCACCGAAAAAGCCTCGTTATCAACCTCGGCCAGCGTCGGCTGCGTGGGCGTCGGCACCAAAAAGCCGAAAACCTTAGCTTCCGAGCGGAACGACGATCGCCGGATGAAGTGCTCCGTCTTGCTATGAGCGTCCCAGAGGATGATAGCTTCTTCGTCGGCGATTTCGACCCGCAAGGCGGGGTTGGCCTTCAAAATCATGCAAGCATGCGCCGCACTGATACGGCCAACGCAGCGGCGCCGGCCATCACCGGAACTACGAACAAACGAGCAATTCGCGACATGACGTTTCTCCTACTGAACGGACGACGCAACATACGTTTCACCTGGAGTTCCATAACGCTATCTGCCGCGCGACATGACTGGCCGCCGCGGGTCCGATTGGCGGTGCGGCGTAGCGCGCTCGTCGATCGACGTCTCCAATGTCAATACTGGTCGAACTCAGCGATGCGACGAAGCTGGTCGGCGCGGAGTGGAGTGGCCGGCATGATTTAAGCTAGCGACCGACCGTTGCACCGTGTGACTTATTTGCGGTTTAGAGGCAGCGCGGCGATATGGGCCAGTGGGGTGGCCCACCGGCGGCCGCGCCGCGCGTTCCGAGCGGGGCATCACTGCGGCATTGCGACGCACAAGGTCGGGCTCTCCAACAGGCATGCGATGTAGCTGGCCTACGCGCAGACCGATATGGGACACAACGCCGGACTCTCCAACAGGCTGGCGACCTAGCCTGCCACCAGTCTCAACTCTCTGCGGAAATGTGCGACTATTTGGTCGAACGACGCCGCGCGCGTACCTATTAGACGGCCGTCGAGCGTCGGTCAAGCCTAAGCCTCCGGTCATAACGGCTGAGAAAAAATCCGCAAACCCATGCGCAGCCAAATCAGCCCCGCTGGCAGACGAACCGGTGTTGCTCATCGTTCCCTGGCCTCCTCCCAGTGGTGGCAGCGAAGTTATCACGCCTGGGCGGGCCACCGGCGCCGGCGCACCGTCGGAGGAAAAGCCACTGCTGGCAGGAGCACCGGTTGTGCCGGTCCCACCGCTCCAAGTTGTCGCGGCTCCAGGCCCAACTTGTACGGCAAGCGTTCCCGCCGTCGCAGCCGGCACGGGCGGAGCCGCTAAATCCGGTTGGCGATTCCTATGTTCGAGTGCGTACTGCCAGGCACGGGCCATCGGCGCCCAGTCTTGGCTATCAATGGTGCCATCGGAACCCCCGGCGTCTTCCGCTCGGGCAGCGGCTCGGTTGAATCCGCCGGAGAGGCTCCCGCCAATATCGCCGAACCGTTGTGCATTCACCCTTGCAGCCTGTAATAGGCATGCGGCCGTGCAGACGCTAATGAAAATGGCCAATTTCATGGCTTGATTCTCCTCATAGGCTTGGTAGTTGTGATCATCGGAATTCGTCCTTCATTAGGGGACCTGCTCGGTTCTGAGTGACCGGCGAAACAGATTGGCGGCGGCCTGGCGTTCGTCGGGCGTAAGCTTCTGCCATTCTTCGCGGTGTTGTTTCAACTCCTCGGGCGGAAGGTTGTGCCGTCCAAACAGATCGTGAAACATGGCCTCGTCGTCCTTGAGTTCTCCTTCTGCTCCGTCTTCGGCCGCATCGACCCTCCTACGATCGGCCAACGGGGCGACGGCAGAGCCGGCACGCTGCGCGGCGACTTCGGCGCGAAAGTTCTGGTAGTGCTCCAGCCGCTGCGGGCCAGTGAGACTAAGCCAATGGTCGCGCAGCGCGGACAGCTCTGCGGGCGCCAGCCCAAGCTCGGCGTACATTTCGTCGAACCTCTTCCATTCGTCGGGCGCGGGGCGGTTGGCCGCCGTCTGTGCAACGTGCGCTTCGCGCATGGCCGCCAGCTCGCTTTCAGCCAGGTTCGTCAACGGATGATCGGCGCCGCGGGTGTTTTCCTGCAATCCGACCGAACGCTCAGCGGTGTTTACCGCCAGGGCGTGCTCGCCGCGGAGATGTTGAGCCTTGGCCAGCGTCAAAAGCGTCGTGCCGTATTGCGGCGAGTCGTCGCCGATGTCGGCGGCGCAAATCTCGAGGGCTTGCGCCACGATCGTTTCCGCCTCGTCGGGCCGCCCATCGGCCACGAGCGCTTGGGCCAGCGTATCAAGGCACTGCGCATAATGGGCACTGGCATTGCCGAACGAAGCTGACATGATCTCGGCGGCCGACTGAGCCAGCTCGATCGCTTCCTGGGGCTCGTCCAGGGCGATTTTCACCAGCGCCAAGTCGTTCATCACGATGCCGCGCAGCACCGCGTCTTCGTCCGAAGTCAGACCGCCAAGCAGCTCGGCATAACAAGACTCGGCTTGTTCGTACTCCTGGCGATGGTAGGAGACGATGGCCATGCAATTGAGCGCGGTGGCCAATTCGGCAGCGGGCGGCGTCTGAAGTCCGTCGCACAGCGCGAGGGCGGCCCGCACGTTCTCTTCCGCCTGGTCGAAGTCGGAAGTTTCAAGGTGGATCGTGGCGGCGCCGAGCAGGGCTTTGGCCGTAAGATACGCGTGTTGTTGACCGTGCGCTTCGGTCAGCGCCAAAGCATAAAGCCGCGCCGCTTTGGCGGTATTGCCCGCATCGCGCGCGGCCGCAGCGCTATCGAGATAGGCCTGGGCGAGCACCGCCTGCGCGAAGGAAACCTGAGGCAAGGACCCAGCCAGCGCGAGGGCCGCTACGCCAACGACGGTAAATCTGGTTGTTAACATGAGTAATCGTTCCAAGTTTCAAGGTTCTGTTGGGTGAGAGTTCGACGGCACGAACAGACGTTTTATTTCAAGCCAAAGCTCATCGTTTGAATGTCGGGCGAATAGTAGCAAGGCTGGCCTTGATCGTCGGTTTCGGAGACGAGCAAGAGATCCGTGTCCTTGAAGCGGTTCCACTGGTGCGCGCCATCGGTCGATGCGGCCCAGACCCGCGCTTTGTCGGCATAAACTTGCCAATTGCCGTCATACAGCTCGACGGCCTGGCCTGGATTGACGTCGAACGAGATGGCGTCCTGGCTCATGTCGGGCGCGGCGGGGAACCAGCTCCAGTTGCCGTTCTGATCTTGCGCGTGGTACTGCACGAAAACCGTTGCCGGTGAGCCGCTGAGATTGACGACGTTCAAGTAGCGCCCGACCTGCGGTACAGCATCGACCGGCGCCGTACCGCCGTTGTCGTAGACCGTGGGAGAGACGTCCGTACCGCCGTCGCCGTTGGGCACGTCGGTTGACTCAGTTTGCTGATTTGGATCGCCGTCGGACGAGCCGATTCCATTCGCGTCCGTGGCGTCGGCATTGCCGTCGGGATCGCCTGACAGCGCGATCTGCTGATTTGGGTCGCCGCCGGGCGAAACACCCCAGTTGCCATCCGGGCCGCCGTTCGCGCCGCCATCGCCATTACTGTCCGGACCGGAGTTGGTGCTCAAGAGCACGCCGCCCGGCGGGCCATTCGGATCGTTCTGTCCGTTGTCGCCGTTCGGCATAAAGACACAGCCTGAATCGAACGCGGAAGCATAGTTGCCCGCGTCGGGTCCGAAATCGGCGGCCCCGGGGTCGGTTCCGCCGATACCCGGACCGCCTCCGAAACCGGAAAACGCGCCGCTGCTAAACAGTCCGGGCCCCAACACGATCGCTTCGCCGATGGAACCGACGATCAGTCCGGCGAGAAAACCCGCGTTGTTATTGCCACCTGCGCCGGGAAACAGTTGATCGATGAGGGCGGCGTTGTGGGCGGTGTTCAGAGGGCCGTGTGCCGCCAAATTCATGGCGCCCAAGGCTGCCAGGGCATTGGCGGTCTTGAAGTGCTGCAAACCGGGCGAAGTCAGCGCGAGAGGGTTACCTCCCTTCCAGGAGGTGTTGTGGGCGACGCGGGGGTGATGTAGTTCGCTTGCCGGCACACGTCCCGTGATGGCCACGCTGTTCGGAGGCCGCCGATTGATGTTGACGCGTGCCTGGTTGTGCAAGATCTTGGCGTTCAGGTAGGTTCTTTGCGACGGCGGGAGTGTCGCGAGCTTCGCGCTCTGCTTGGCCTTGAACGTCGCGCGCGATGGCACGCGGGGCTTTTGACTCGATAGCCGAGCCAGCGCTTTGTAGGACGGGTTGTTGTTGTGGGTGGCGATGGGCCTGCGTGCGCTAACGGCCGCCGGGCCGCGGTTGACCACGGGGTCTCGAGGTTCTCTCGAACTTTCGTGAACCAAATCGCCGGGGCCGCGGACCCGTTCACCCGGATGCTCGTTTTCACTCAGCTTTGGCACACGCTCCGCTGGCGACTGACTCGCGTGTAGGGCAAGTGCTTTTTCATGAGCCGTGCGGGCGGCCAGGCTTATCGGATGTGGTTGAGGAGGGTGCCTCGGATGATCGCTTTCATCGACTCCGATTGGAATCCGCGAGCTGTGAACCCCGGCGGCATCACCCGGCTCGCGCGGCCCTTCCATGCCGTCGATGGTTGCCATCATGCCTGAATCGTGCGGCAGGACCGGTGGTCTACGCCGGTCCGATTCGGCTTGCGGTCGATGCCGCTCTTGCTCGCTCAATTGCAGTCGCTGCTGTTCCTGCCGCCGTCGGTCTGCCTCCTCCTCTTCGGCGCGCTGTCGGGCAAGCTCTAGCCGTTGGCGATATCGCTCGGTCGCGGCCTCTTGCCGGCGCTGAGCCTCCTCCTGCTGTTGCCGCTGAAGCTCCTCTTGCCGCTGAAGCTGTTGCTGCCGCTGAAAGTCCGGCTGCCGCTGAAAGTCCGGCTGCTGATGAAAGTCCGGCTGCCGCTGGTGGCTTTCGAACGTATATCCAGAACTGCTGAGATTGGCCCTCGAAGGATTATCCAAGGGAAAGCTGGGCAAACGGGGCGGCGGCTGCCGCGGCGGCGTAAACTGCGGACGGGAATTGCTGCTATTGGAGTGGCTAGGAATGCGGCCGTGTTGGGCCAACACGTCCCTCGCCACCAAGAAGCAACAAACGAGGCCTAGTGAAGTGAGAAAGTAGTATCGCATGGTTTCATTCTCTCCCAGTATGGATTTCACTCGTCGGTCAGAATCGTCTTCGCTTTCACTCCGCGCCGCCCGTCCCGGTTGGTGACCGTGCGGTCGACAGCCAGAACTCCGACTTGAAGTAGATGCCCGGCGTCGCCCCACCACCGCTGGCGGTCACTCTCGCTACTTACAACAGATGCAATCGCCGATGAAATCGGACGCGCGTCGGCGGAATTTTTCTACGAAGCGCAGAATTGTGAGGAGCCAGTGCGGGTTTGGTTACGGGGCCGCGGAGGGCCAATAATTCTGAACCGTGTTCTCTTTCTCAGCCGCGGAGAACGGAGAAAACGGCGTCAGTGAAAGCGTCGGTCAAAGCCGGAGGTGAGTAGCGAATGAAATAGCCCCAGGGGTCGTCTGACCGATGCCTGTGAACTCTGAACCGGCTGCTAGTGCGGATAGAGTGCGTCGCCGACCGTGCCCACCGCAGGCTCGGGCGGATTACTGTGGTAGGCCGACGAGTCGATGATCGCCTTCTCTACCTGCGTTTCGGTTTGACCTTGGTCAAGCAGTGCAACGTAGGGATCACTGGACGGCTGAGGCGAAACACCATTAAAGTATTCGCTGAACAGGAAGTCGACCAGGTCGACGTGTTTCTCGTGTGTATCGTAAAATTGCGAGGCGATCTGTAACCGCGTCTCGTTCGTCGGCGGACTCATCAAACCGACCCACCAGCTAAGCCCGCCTGGCTCCGCCGGACGCTGCAAGACACGTTGGTAAAGCAGCGAGACAAAACCAGCGTCGGTATCGCCCGCGTCGTCAAAGAACTCCTGCGAGGCGAGAATATTTTCGACCACGTCGCGCGGGTCGCCCTTGGCCTGCCAGTCGGCAACCCACCACGCCAGTCCTCCCGGGTCGGTACCGCGACCCAGGTACTGCTCGTAGAACTGCGTGACGAGCGGGTTGAGCCGCTCGGTGCTGTTAAAGATGCCCGTGGCCACCACGTCGAGCGGTTGGCCTTGGTCGAGCAGCGAAGTCCAGTATTGCAAACCGGGGCTTGGAACGCCGCTATCTTCAGCGGGCCGGTGCAGCACTTGCTCGTAGACTTTGTCGACCAGACTGGCGTGGTAAGATAGCAATGTGACCGTCGCGTTATTGCCCTGCACGCCGCCCTCGCTCACTTGATAGGTGAAACGGTCGATGCCTCGGAAGTTTGGGCCGGGTGTGTAGGTAAATGAGCCATCGGCCTGCAAGCTGAGCTTGCCAAGGCTTGGTGGTGAAACCAGTGTTGCCGTCAGGTTTTGCGGCTGGCCATCGGCCGAAGTATCGTTCGCTAAAACGCTCGTCGCCCCGGAACCGCTATCAGGGCCAGATGGTCCCAGCACGACGGTGTCGGGAACAGCGGTGGGCGGCGCCGGGTTGACCGTCAGTGTGCTTTGGCCTGTTGTAGCGTTGAAGCTG
>DASSFG010000343.1:0-6038 GCA_035694685.1 Pirellulales bacterium | reverse complement strand
GACGCTGCAATCCGAAATTGCCGCCTGGTCAACCCGCGTCAACGAGAAGCAACGCGGCGTTGATTGGCAATTCACGATCGACAAAGCAAGGGTTAAATTGAAGCGGCTCTACCCGAAAATTTAGTCTGGACGGGGCACTAGCTTGTCGCGCCGACGGGGATCTGGTTCTTCAGGCCCATGACTTTGACCAGGAAGAGAATCAAGAGCACGAGAGAAGCGGGTCCTGCCACGTAATTCACGCAGGGTACGATCGACGCGACAACGCAGATTGAATACCATAGCCCCAATTGGTAACCGCAATCGCCCACGTCCGTCCGTCCGTGCGCGGCGAAGTATTTTTGAAAGGAGGTGGAGAGGCGCAACGTCACGAAAAACACCCACACGATGTTCAAACAGGGGATGAGCATCAGGTACACCATTCCCGGCTCCATGTCGCGGTATTGTTGTGGAATGCGAGCGTAGCAGCCCGAAATCAACACGGCGATCACGATGGCAATCGCCAGGCCGACAATCAAGGCCACAACAATGATTGCTATCCATACTCCAATGAGCTCCGGCGGGATCTCTTGACCGGGCTGGCCAAATTGATTGGGAAACTGCTGCTGAGCCAGCAAGCAAGGTGCGCAGGCAAGTACAACGAGGGGGAATAGAACGCAGACCTGAAACAAACGGCGAAGGTTCATGTGCATGGCCTTGGTGCGAGAGGAATATCCGACCAGCGTAGCAAAGCCGTGCGCGATTTCAAGAATAATTCGGTAAAATTCGGCGTTTGGCGGTTCCGTCCGCCGCCAGCCTCGCTAAAACCGGCAAAGTTTGGCGTGGTTAGCGGCCACCGTCCGCCAAAAACCACGCTTCTCCCTCGAGCGCTTGAAGGAACTCAACCAGATGGCCGACTTCCGTCGGCGAAAGGCTCAATGGCTTGATCGCCGGATCCAGGTGTGAATTGTTTGTGCCGCCACGATTGTAATACTCAACGACTTCGCGCAGCGTGGCGATGCTGCCGTCGTGCATGTAAGGCGCCGTGCGCGACACGTCGCGCAAACCGGGTGTCTTAAAGCTGCCCCGATGGGCTTCGTCACGCGTCGCGTTGTATCTGCCCGCGTCGGGCTCGTCTTGCAACGAGGCCACGCCGGTGTTGTGGAATTGTTCGTCGGTGTAGTTTGCGCCGCGATGGCAGCGCCAACACTGCGCGCGGCTTTCGAAGAGCCAGAGGCCGATCCGCTCGCCGTCGCTCAAAGCCGATACGTCGCCCGACTGAAACCGATCGACGCGGCTGGCGCCCGATACGAGCACCCGTTCGAACGACGCCAAGGCACGGGCCAGGTTCTCGGGCGTCACGCCATCGCCATACGCTTCGGCGAACGCTTCGACGTAGGCGGCATCGGCCTGTAGCCGGTGGAGGGCATCGTGCAATGATCCGCCCATCTCGTGCGGGTTGTCGATCGGCTCCAGTGCCTGCTCCTCCAAGCTCTTGCTCCGCCCGTCCCAAAAGAACGACGTGCCTGCGGCACGGTTCAAGAGCGAGGGCGCGTTGCGCGTGCCCGTGCGCCCGCCGATGCCGACGCTGCGCGGTTGAGGAGCCGCGAATCCGTGCGCGGGATCGTGGCAACTCGCGCAGGCCACGGTGCCGTCGGCCGAAAGAATCGGATCGAAAAAGAGCTTACGCCCCAGGCGCACACGCTGGGGCGTGAGCAAATTGTCGTCCGGCGGCGGATGGCGCAAGGACGAGAGGCCCGGCATCGGGTCGAGCGGCAGCTCTTCCACGAGCGTATCACGGGGCAAAGGCGGCGGCCCCGGCCGCTCTTCGCCCCGAACTGTGGCACCGATTGCGATCAGCAATCCGGTTAAAATCAGACTGCGGCTCGATGAAGGATGGAACGCGCGAGTGCAACGACAAGGAGACAAGGGGACAACGGGACAGCGGGATGACTGCCGGGCAATCCTCACGTCAAGTCTCTCCTTGTCTCCTTGTCTCCCCCTCTCCTTGTCGCATGGTGGTCCGGCGCTCGTTGTGCTCGGTTGTCCCACCCGACACGGTCCAATCCAGCTAATCCCCGGCGTCCTTTTCCGCCGCGGCCACGAGCGCGTCGATCTCCTTGTCGAGCACCTCGTCGCCCGGCGAGCCGAGCCACTTGCGGCGGATCACTCCCTTATGATCGACCAGGTAGAGCGTCGGCCAGCCTTGCACGTTCCAGCGGTCAGCAATGGCCTTCTCGTCCTTGTCGCTTTTGTTTTTGAACGACCGCCAGGTGATCTCTTGCTTCTCATTCTTTTCTTTGAGCGACTCATCGTTCTGGTCGCCATTCACGCCAATCAGAGCAAACGGTTTATCGGCCATACGTTTCACGAGCGACCGCTCGTGCGGCAACATTGCCACGCAGGCCCCTCACCAATGGGCCCAGAAGTCGAGGAACACCACCTTCCCGCGATAATCGCTGAGCTTGAACTCCTGTCCTTCCAGGTCTTCGCCCGCCAAGTCGGGCACCGGCAATCCGACCGAAAGATGCTCGGCCTCGAACAGCACGGCCGAGGCCCAATCGCCGGCCTTGCGGCGGAACGCCGAAACGTCGGGATAGTGATCGATCACCTTTTGTAACGCGTCTTTCGCCTCGGTCCGCAATTTGGTGCGTCGAGCATCGTCGAGAGAATCGCCATTGGAACGAGCCAGCAGCATTTGACCTAGCCCCAACAACGCCATCGCTTTCGCGTCGTCGCTCTTCGCTTTTTCGGCAACCGCGCGGACCAGCGCCTCGCCGCCCGGCGTGTCTTGCATGGCCAATTGCAGGCAGATGGTTCCAATTTGTTCGTTATCGAGGTGATGCTTCACCAGCAGGTCGACGGCCTTGTCAGCGTGCCCGGAATAGATCAGGGCCTGCAGGGCCGGAAAAATCGCCTTGTCGTCCGGGTGCTTTTCGACGAGGGCCGCGTACTGGGCAGTCTGCTCCGTCTGCAACGCGCGATATTCTTCCAGCACCTTCTGTTTTTCTGCGTCGTCCTGCGCCGCTCGATAGCGTTTGATGACATCCTGCTGTTTTTGGGCAAATTCTGTCTGTATTTTGCGAATTTGATCGGCGACGCTGTCTTCGCCGTCCTTCGTAGCCGCGGCATTGGCCGGCGGCTTTTTCTGCGGCTCGTCGAATGCCCAACTTGGGGCCGCGCCGACGAGCGCTGCCATGAGAGCAAAACTGAGAATGCGCATAGACCGTACTCCGAGAGAAGGCCCGCCGCGGGGAACCGTTCCCCACCATGGCCCTCATGATACGCCGCCTGGGGCGCGCCAGCAAGCTTTCGGGCCGGCTCTACATCGAGAGCTCGATCGGGTATGCTGCTGGGATAGCTTAGCCCAACCAGACGATCGTTCCGTGGGAGTAAGAAATGCCGAGACCGCCTTTAGCGCCCGCCGATTTCGTGGATCCGGTGATCGAAGTTTACAAGAAGGACGTAGATCGCACGTTGCTGAGGGAAAACCTGAAGCTCACGGTGCAGCAGCGATTCGAAAAGTTTATCGCCTTCATGCAATTCGCCGACGAAATTCGGGAGGCTGGTCTATCGCATAGGTCCAGCACGGGCAAATGACTGCTAGTTTTCAACAGTTGTTGCCGCTGCTGGCGAAGCATGAAGTTCGCTTCATCATCATTGGCGGCATCGCCGGCATGGCGCACGGCGCGGCTCGTGCCACCTACGACATCGATGTCGTTTACGCGCGCGACACGGAAAATATCAAATGCCTTGTCACGGCATTGCAGCCGCACCAGCCGTATTTGCGTGGCGCTCCGCCCGGTTTGCCATTCACTTGGGACGAACGGACCGTTCAGGGAGGGCTTAACTTCACATTGACCACAGCTCTCGGCCCGATTGATCTCTTGGGCGAGGTCGCCGGCGGCGGCTTTTATGAAGAACTTCTGCCGTTTTCCGAGGAACTTGAACTGTTTGGCGTCAAGTGCCGCGTTGCGGGGTTGGGAAAGCTGATTCAACTGAAACGGGCCGCGGGGCGCCCGAAGGATTTCGAGGCGATTGCTGAATTGCAAGCCTTGCTCGACGAACGCGGAAAGACATAGCGACAGCAAGTTTCATTGTTGCTGTTGTGCTCTACTGGGGCTCCAGCTTGATTCGAGCAAGGCAGTTTAAGCTTCACTCATCCATTGTTCTGAAGCGTCTCCTGCCACCCCGATTCATCTCCGCGCACGCACCAAATGCCGAGCGGACGCAGGTGGACCAGGAGTTCATCGAGCGTCAGGAGACCAACACAGGGAAAAGCTCCCGCGCGTAAAGGGCCCGATGCGAGGATCTTCCGCGTCAACACGACGGCCGCCGAGCTGGGCGTGGCCGGACCATCGTAATCCGTCACCAGGGCGATGCGGCGTTCGATGAAATCGCCCGGATGGTTCCGGCCGCGCAGCCAAACCGCCAACGCGCCATTTGTCGTTCCAAAAGGGAAGAGCATCAGCGAGACATCCAGAAAGAGCTTGGCGCGGCGCATGAGGTTGAGGCCCAACCACCGGCAGGGAAGAGAGCAGACCGAGAGAAGATGGTTCAACACGTTCAGCTCCAAGCCGGCCGAGAAGCGGACGGTCTGCGCGTTGAAGACGGATGGAAACAGTTCCAGGTCCGGCACGTCGCAGTTGTAAACGCGCCGGCGGCCGACGGGCGATGGAAAATCAAGGCGCCGTGCATCGCCCCATCCCGGTCGGCTCACCCATCGGCCGTCTCGCCAAACGCGAATCTCCCGCCCGACGTAGCTCAAGACGGCCGCGACGGTCGAGACCCCGCGCGGGTTCCGGTTTCCCGGACTTAACGCGGTATGTATCTCGTCGATCCGTGAGAATTCGGAGGTCAACTCGTTGATCAGTGCGGAAGTAATGGCCGGCGTCGAGCTTACGCCCGACACGACAAGGAGCCCGCGTCTGCGGGCATCGGCGTCGAGTCGCCCGATCCCCGCCACAAAAATGCGAGCGTCGCTCAAATCGAGGTAATGGGCGCCAAGCTCCAGGCAAACTTCCGCCACGCGGTAATCGCCTCCTTGGAAAGGCCCGGCCGCGTGGATGACGGCGAACGATCCATCGAGCGCCCGCCGCAATGAATCGCGGTCATCGAGCGTGCAAGGGCGGAAATCGGCCCCGATGCGATACGCGAAGTTACCGCCGACTTTCACGTTCCGGCCAACCACGCGCACGCGACAGGAATCGTCACGGGAAAGTGCCTCGGCAATCCTGCCGCCGAAGATCCCATAACCGCCCAACACGCTCACGACTCGCGACGCTTCCTTCATTCGGGCTCAACCCATCCCTCGTAACGGACCAGTTCGCCTAACAACGGCGCGCTGATGCGGATCGCCACGCGCCAACCCCCGTCACCAGCATACACCCGGCCGTCCACGAACGGGGCAAGTCGGCGCGGAAGCGGGATGCCGGCGAACCAGGCGCGCCGAAATTCGTAGCGCAGGCACGGGCCTTCGATCGCTAGGCTGCTGGAAAAGGTCGTCGCCCCGAACGATTCCATCAGCAGCCCGCCGTGCAGCCACTGGACCGTCTCCACACGACGGCCCTCGAACTGGCGGACCCATCGCTCACGGTCCCCTTCGACCTTGACTTCAACGCGAACCGAAACGTTCTGCCCGGCTGCGGGCAATCCCAGCAAAGATGCCAAGGCGTTGCGCATCCATCCTCCGGCCCGCTCGACCTGAAGCGTTCCGTGCGCTCGGCCTCCCGCCGTCGCATCGTGGAACTCTCGGAGCACCTCGGGCAACGAATTGAATCGATCACCGAGAACGCGCCGGTAAAGTGGTTCGCCATTCACGGCAAGAGATCAGCGACCACGAACTTGACACCGGGAAAGCGTTGGCTCGTGAAATGTTCGCCGACGCCATAAGGGCGGACGACGCTGTATCGACCGGCGCGTGGACGAGTGTGAACGAGGACGCGGTCGGAATTCAGATCGACAATCCACAGTTCACGGATGCCCGCCCTGGCATACATCGGCGCCTTGACTTGAGTGTCGTAAGCAAACGAAGAATCGGCCACCTCGATCAGTACTTGAAC
>DASSFG010000342.1:0-4408 GCA_035694685.1 Pirellulales bacterium | reverse complement strand
GGCATGTCGGCCCGTAGGCTCTGGTCGTGTATGGCCCGCGCCGCCAGTTCTTTGCCCGTGCCCGTCTCGCCGAGCACCAGCACGGTAGAGTCGGTCGGCGCCACCTTGGCAATGAGTGTGCGCACCCGCTCCATCGAGGGCGAGTCGCCGATCAGGTTCGACTTGCCCTCGACGCGTTCGAGCTGCCGCTTCAGTGCCCGATATTTGTTGGTCAACTCGCGCTTTTCGGCCACACGGGCCAACAGCGCTTCCAGCTCGACCAGCTTGCAGGGCTTGGTGAGATAATCGAAGGCGCCCTGCCGCAGGGCCGCAATCGCGGTATCAAGCGAAGATTTCCCCGTCAGCACGACGGCTTCGGTATCGGGCGAAAGCTGCTTGGCACGGGCAATGACGTCGATGCCAGAGAGCTTTGGCATGTCGAGGTCGACCAGGATACAGTCGTAGGTGTTTCGCTCGAGAGCGGCAACCGCCACGGCGCCATCGGGGCAGACGGTCACTTCGTGCCCCATCCGCGGCAGCTCGTTGCTCATCAGCGATTGCAGCGACGGTTCGTCGTCGGCAAACAGCAGCTTCAGTTTTTTAAGCGGCTTGGTAGCGATACGCTTTCTCCTTTGCTTTGTCGGACGCGGCCAGTGGCAGGTAGACGCGGAAGGTCGATCCGCGGTCCGGTCCTTCGCTATGGGCCTCGATGCCGCCTTCGTGGTCGGCCACGATGCGATACACGATCGACAGGCCCAACCCCGTGCCCTGGCCCCCGCGGCGGCGAGTGAAAAAAGGTTCAAACAGGTGTTCGAGCACTTCGTGCGTCATGCCGCAGCCGTTGTCGGTAAAGACGATCTCGGCCTCGTTGCGGTGGCGGCCGACGCGGACCTTTACCGTGCCGTCGGCGTCGAGGCTATCGAGGCCGTTGGCCAGCAGGTTGAGCACCACCTGCTTTAACTCTTGCGGATTGGCCGAGACGACCACGGGCTCATTGGCACTGAATTCGACGTGCTTGTCGTGGTATTTATCGACGTGGCCGATGATGTCGATCACCCCGCGCACCAGCTCGCCCAGTTCGGTCGGCTGGCGCTTGACCTCGCCCGTGCGCGAAAAGTCGAGCAGCTTTTCCGTGATTTCCTTGCAACGGAAGGCTTCGGTCTGGATCATCCGCAAATAATTGCGGATCAGCTCCTGATCGCCGTCGGCGGCGCTGAGCATGCCGCCGAGGCGGCCTTCGAGCGATTCGGCGCAGATGGCGATCGAGGCCAGCGGGTTGTTGATCTCGTGGGCCACGCCGGCCGCCAGAAAGCCGACACTGGCTAACTGCTCGCTGCGCACCACTTGCTTGGTCCGTTCGCGCACCTGGCGATCGAGGTCGTCGCGAATTTCCTCGAAGCGGGAAGTCATGTCGTTCATGGCCCCGGCCAGTTCCGACATCTCGTCGTGCGTTTCGAGACGGATGCGGTAATTAAATTGCCCGCGGGCCACTTTCCGCGAACCGCCGATGAGGATGCGCAGCGGTCGAAAAATCCACCGGTAGAAAAGGTGTACGAACAGGCCCAGCAGCACTGCGGCAGAAATACAGGTCACCCAGCTCAACGCCAGCAGGGTCTTGTATTGCCGCCTGGCCTCGATGGTCGACTCGTTGATCCGCGCATAAAGGTGGGTGGGAAGTCGTGCAGCCAAAAGCTGCAGTTGGTCGAGATCTCCCTTCAGCGCGCCGCGCTTCGGTTCATCGAGCAGCCAGGCGGGATCGTGGATGGTGTCGTCGACCTTCTTCAGCAAGGTGTCGATTTCATGGACTGCTTCCCATTCTTGCCGGCTATCGCTGATCTGTCCCAACTGATCGGGGTTGGTCATCAATTGTCGGCGGTATCCCTCCAACGCGATGCGAACGTTTGCCAGACCGGCGTCAAATTCTTGCCGGGCATAGTTCACCAGCGGGGCATCGATTTGATAGGCGCCGGGGTGGCCCGGCATCTTGGCGCTTTCCACCAGGGGTCCGTCGTCGCTCAGCGCCACCCGCAGATCGCCCACTCGTTGGCTCAGGGCATCAGCCAGCGGCAATTCGGGCACGCGGCGGCTCAAGCTGCGGACTAACGCCCGATAGGCGTAAAGTCCGTAGATTCCCCCCCAACCTAACGTTCCTACCATAACGAGCAGAACGATCAGGCAGACGACGAGTTTCTTTCGGATGGGCCAGCGGGAACGCAGAAGCGGCCTCCTCCATGCTATGGGCGGCGCTTGTCAAAATGGACGCGGAGTGTACCAACGCCCGGCCACCCGCGAAAGGTCTAAAACGTGGGCATGTTGGCAACCCTTAGAATGTCCCCGGGCCAATTTTGCGGCCCGACAAGGTTGACGGGACGCTTTTTCGGTTGCATCCTGTCTGAAAACACCATTCAATATTGGTGGGCGGCTCCTTTGACGCGAAAGGCCCTTTTGACGCGAAAGGAAAGTGCGATGCGAGCACCTCCTCCTGCTCCCTACTCCTACGATGAAATCGACGACCTGCTGCTGACGGTGGCCGACGAGCTGCCGCGCCGTCCAGACTGGTATCCGCGCCTGGCGGGTTTGAGCCGTACGGCCGCGCCCGAAAAGCGCTTGCCGGTCTATCAGGCCGTGCGAGACGACGGTTGCCTGCCTGAAGATGCCGGCTTTTTCCTGCTGAGCTATACGATCGAAGACCTGGCGCTCGATACTCAACGGCTAATGTACCGCGTCGGCCAGGAAATGGACCGCATGCAGGTAGAAGACGGCGACCCGCCGCACGAGGATGACGCCTTCGACGACGACGAGCTCGATGAAGACGACTTCGACGACGAGGAGGAGGACGAGGAGCTCGACGACGGTGAGCTCGACGAAGACGAGCAGCGCTGGTTTCAACCGGAGGAAGAGGTCTTCGACGATGAAGACGATAGCCTGATACGTCCCGGTGAGTCGCCCGACGAGTGGAACGATCGCGTCCAAAAGGTATTGCTGAAAAAGCGCATCTTCAGGAACCTGGGCGCGTACGACGAGCGCGAGATGGCCGATCTTTTCAGGCGGCACGGCGACGAATACCGTCACCGTCACGAGAAGGGGCGGCGTTATTTCTTCGAGCCGCCTGACCCGGGCGCCGCCGAGTTGCGCGGCGCGGTGCAAGAGCTGTACGATCACGTCCGTCAGTGTGTCGGTTCTCGATCGCCGGTGGGCCCGTTGGCTTGCCGCTGGTCGACCGATTTTGGCTTTGTCGACCTGCAAATCTTTCCGACGCCGCTCGAGCTGGTTGGCGGTCCTCAAGACGGCGCCGTAGTCGATCCCGACGTCGATTTCGACCTGCTGTGCATTCAGGAGGTGTTCGACAGCCTCGACGGCATCGGCTGGACGCTCGACGGTGAACAGCGCGAATTCCACTATGTGTGCTTTCGTGGCACGTACCACGGCCACGACGTCTGGATCACGGTCTTCGCCGGCGCCCCCTCGGGCGAAAAACCCACCATGAAGTCGGACGAGTTGCGCAAATGGCGGGCCTCCCGCAGTGACTCTGCTGAATAAACTACCGTGCCGTCTGATCGAGCGGCTTTTTGGTTAAGCTGCTGGGCCTTCCTCAACTGATGGGACTTGACTATGAACCAACGGCGCGTCAGATTTGTCTATTCATCACCGCTGTCGGTCGAAGACTGTGCCGTTGGGTGTTGAACGAAGGGCGATTAGCTCAGTTGGTTAGAGCACCAGCTCGACAAGCTGGGGGTCACAGGTTCGAGCCCTGTATCGCCCACTTCATGCAACCCGTTGACAGCAAGTGTCAGCGGGTTGTTTTTGTTAGCACCAGCTTGACGGTGCAAACGATGCCTTGCGGCAACGTCCGTTGAAGCTGGTCGAGCGATTCAACGCCCATCTTCTCCAAGTCGCGTTTGGCCATTGCTACCGCAGCTTCGGTGAGCCTTTGCCGGCAATTCTACGTCAATTGCCCGCCCCGGCCAGTAGCGTGTGATTTTGATTGCACCACACGCAGCGCGGCGGTAGATTGCTAGGGCCAACGGCGCTAATCGCAATCGCAACGCGATAGCGTGCCGTATTACTTTCGTCGTCTGACACTCACCCGAGGGGAGCCGTGAAAACGTTCACCATTTGCTGCGTGCTCTGGGCCTCCGTCACTTCCGCTGTTGCCCCGCTGCCCGACAAAGCGAAGATCGAAGCTGCCGCCAAGATTGTCCGCGACACCTACCGGAAAGAGATCGGCAGTGAGCAGGGGCTGGTGAAAGTATTAGAGGCGGCGGATTCGACCAACGACGATCCGGCCGGCCAAGCGGCGATGTACCTGTCTGTGCGCGATGAGTTTTCTAATGGGCCACCGCTCACCGGCGATGAGACTGGCCACCGCTACAAGACGTTCGGGCTGCGAGTTGCCGCGGATCTTCGCTGAGGCAACGATCCCAGTTGA
>DASSFG010000341.1:0-4900 GCA_035694685.1 Pirellulales bacterium | reverse complement strand
GCTCAACAACGGCACGCTGACGGTCAACCCTTACACCTTTACCTATACGATCGGCAACGACAGCCAGACCTATGGTAGTCCGGCCAACCTGGCCAACGACCTGGCCGCGACCATCAGCACCGGCGTCAACAACGAGACGCTCGACATCGGCTACGCCAGCACGGGCGACAAGGCGACTGCCAATGTGGGCAGCTACGCGATCACCGGTACGCTCTCCGACGGCAGCGGTTCGTTGTCGAACTACAGTGTAACGCTCAACAACGGCGCGCTGACGGTCAGGCCGTATGCCTTCACCTATACGATCGGCAACGACAGCCAGACCTATGGCAGCGCAGCCAATCTCGCTAAGGACTTGGGGACCACCATCAGCACGGGCGTCAACAACCAGACGCTCGACATCGGCTACGCCAGCACGGGCGACAAGGCGACTGCCAATGTCGGCAGCTATGCCATCACCGGCACGCTCTCCAATGGCAGCGGCCTGCTTACCAACTACAAAGTAACGCTGAATAACGGCACGCTGACGGTGAAGCCTTACGCCTTCACTTACGTCATCGGGAACGACTTTCAGGCCGAAGGCGTTCCGGCCAACCTGGCTGCCGACCTGCCCGCCACCGTTCCCGGCGTCAATGGGCAATACTTGAACATTGCCTACTCCAGCACCGGTGACAACGCCGCGGCGCTGCCCGGACAATATCCTATCAAGGGCACACTGTCGAACGACACCGGCCAGGTATCGAACTACAAAGTAACGTTGAGCCCTGGTGTCTTAACGGTCGCCGGTCCGGGCGCAACGGTGTTTGGAAACGCGCTCTATCTTGTGGGTGGCAACACCAACGATAAGGTCAACATTACTCCCGTCGGCACGAGCAACACCGGCTCGACCGGTATCACGGTTGCCGCCAGTTTAGACGGCGTCAGCATCAACAACCGGATCTATAACCAGTCGTTCCAGGCAATCTATGTGGTGGGCCTCGGCGGCAACGACCATATTCAGTTCGGTTCGAACCTCACCATTTCGGCGGTGGTCGTCGAGGGCAATGGCAACGACCAGGTGCAACTCGGCAATGGCAGCAACACGGTGACCGTTGGCAACGGCAGCGATAAGGTCCAAGTTGGTAACGGCAACAACGTCATTGTGGCAGGTGACGGCAGCGACACGATTATCGCCGGCAATGGCAACGACCTGATCGTTGGCGGGCTCGGCCAGGACAGTATCAGCGCCGGCAATGGAAACGACATTCTCATTGACGGTAGCGTGTCGCAGTCGGCGAATGACCTTTGGGCCGTGCTCAACGAGTGGATTGCGGGCGGTATCAGCGGCGTTCGAGCCGATCTGGCAGCCCACATCACCTATAACACGACAAACAGCAACACGTTGCACGCCGGCAGCGGCCGGGATTGGTTCTGGGAGATTTATTCCGGAGACAATGTGAACATCAAGCCCGGCGACCTGCTGAACTAAGCAAACTCCAACCTCGGGAAAATAGGCGGCAGCTATGGCTTTGCCGGCCAGGCGAGGTGCCGGCGTAAAAACTCGAAGGTGCCGGTGGCGTGGATGGTGTGCCCGCCGTTGAAGAACTCGATGTCCGTGCGATCGCCGATGCCAAGCTGATCGTAAGTGCGGCGCACCTTCGCGTATTCGTGGGCCACCCATTCGTCGGGCGCGACACCGTCGGCGTGGCCGCGCTCGACCATGAACGGCCGCGGCGCCATGAGGTTGACCAGCTCGGCGTAACTGAAGGTCTGCCCCATGTTGAAATAGGGCATCTCCCACTCGATGGTAAACATGAAGCTATACGGGCTGTGCGTCGAGGCCACTTTGCGCGTCCAGTCGTTGAAGTCGGCCGAGCAGATCGAGAGACAGTATCGCTCCAACAACGACGGCACGCGCACGGCTGTTTCGCCCCCGTAGCTCAGGCCGTAAAAGCCAATTCGCCTGCCATCGACGTAAGGCAGCGTCTCGAGCCAGTTCAGAATCTGCTCGTGCTGCGCCAGGATGAACGAAAACAGCGAGGCCTTCACGCCATTGGCCTTGCGGCTGAGGCGGCGATAGCGGTCTTCGCCGCGATAGGGATTGTGCGGTGCGAAGACGACGAAGCCTTCGTCGGCCAGCCGGGCGGCAAAATCGTGGTAGGCGGGAACGTCGCCCTCGATCACGTCCTTCGGCAAACCGTTGCGGCCGTGCTGGCAGACTACGACGGGCCGTTTTTCGCCGGGCTGCAAATCCGTCGGCACCAGCAGCGCGCCCCAGGCAAACACGTCGGGCATTACGTCGAGCAGCACTTCGTAGCCCGTCCACTTCGGTCGTTCATAGACTTTGCGCAGCCGCGGATTCGCAGGCAGCAACGGATCATCGAACTTGCCGAACAATTCGCGCCAGGCATACTCGCGCAACGGCCGAGTGCTGGCGACGAAGGCATCGAGCGAGTTGCGATCGACCCGGCAGAATTTGTCGCGGGCCAGGTGGGAATCGTTCACGAGGCCCTGCACGTGGTCCTCAAGCTGTTTGACCTGTCGCTGCTGCCGCTCGTGCGAGTCAAACGCGCGGCGGAGGTCGCTCAGCTCGGGCGCCTCTCTGGAGTCAGTTTGTCGAATGCCGAGATCTCGGGCGAATTGGCGCAGGGCCTCGCCGGCAGGAGCATGCTCGCCGTCAATGAGCCGTCGCGGTTGCGCGTCGACGGGCACGAGTTTTTGAATTCGCTCGAATTCATCCGATACTTCCTGCCAGGCGGGCGTTTCAAGCCTACCGTGGATGCCGTCGAGCGCGATGCCGTTTACCTGTGGCGGCGTCGTGGTTTGACGATCGACCAACTCCGGTCCGCGCCAATGCTCGATGGTCAGCGCTCGTGGTGCAATCAAGCTGGCGATCTCGGCATCGCCAAACTCGTCGAGCAAGGCCCACACGTTGCGGTAGAGCGGCTCGTCAGCCAGGCCCTGCCGGCTGCGAAAATAACCGCTGACCAAGGCCGCCCGAATACGCGGATCGATCGCCGTGGCATAGAAGGCAATCAGACCGCCCTCGCCATAGCCGGCCACACCTATGCCGAGGTCGCTGTGCCGACGCTTACACCAATCGACCGCAGCCAGCGTTTTTTGCACTTCGTAGCCGATGACATGCCGGCCCAGATGATACGCCTGCCGGTAGATCCACTCGCGGTGCGAGTAGCCGGGATTCGGCCGCCCGCTGATGGCGTTGCCGGTGAAGCGGCTGTCCCGATCGACCAGCGTGGGCACGACGACGAGGCAGCCCCACTCGGCCAGCAACCGCGGAAACTGCAAATCCGGTTCGACGCCCGGCGCGAGGCCGATGAATTGCTCCGGCGTCTGATCGGCGTCGGGCACGGCCACGACGCAAGCCAGTGGCGGCCCGGCCGGCTCCAACAATAGCCCTTCGCCCCAAACGCCTTGAAGCACCGGCCAACGGACCTGATAGACATTGTAACTCGGCGTGTCGGCAACGAGCGCCGGATTGTCGTCATCGCCAAAGCGCTCCATGCCGGGCGGCAGCCGTTCATCGACCACGCCGATCAACCGGGCGAACTCCTTGCGGTTCGGTTCGACGGACCTGGCATAGGCCTCAGGCCCCGACACATCGCGCCGCCAGTGCCGTTCGCGTTTGCCGGGCGACTCAGCAATCTTGCGGTCGATAAACCGGTGCAATCCATCGAGCATCTTCGCCGACAGATCGCCTTCCCAGGCCGCATCGGCCTGACCGTTTTGCGGCTTGCGATCGTCATCGCCTAGCGCAATGGTTGTTGACAGCACGGCCGCAGACAGCCACAAGGCATATCGCCACATGACAAGCTCCATTTGCAGATTACTAGCTTGTTCCAGTGTGGCTTGCTGGCCCCTCACGGTCCAGCCAGCTTCAAACCGAGCAGTCTGGCCACCGCCAGCGAAAATCGGGTCCGCACGGCGAAGTGGCGAAAATGACCGGGTTTGCCGACCAGCAGCAACGCTTCCTTGGGCCCGGTGAAGACGAACTCCGGGTTGTATGGGCCATCGAATGTTAACCGTGTGTATTCCAGCCCCGGATGTCGATACATCGGCAACTCCGCTTTGTCGAAACCCACCCCAAACTCATTCGCGAGATCAGCAAGCTGGTTTGGATCGGTTACCGTAATTGATGGCGCCGTCTCACTCCGAATTCTGACGCTACTAGCGCTCAAGAAGGCGGCGCGGATCAACTGTTCGAGTTCACCATCGCGGAGCTGATCGCCAGGCAGTTTCGAGATCTCCGCGGGATCGGTCAGCGTCGGACGCCGATTGGCCAGCGTCGCCCAGGCTCCCAACACGCCGACGAGCGCCGCAGCCAGAATCAGTTTGTACCTGCGAAACACGAACATGCCTTCAGTTTACCATTCCCATGAACAAGCATGACGCCCCTGCTGGCTAGACGCGGCCGAAGCGCGGTAAGCTATCCCCATGTCCCTTCCCCATGTCCCGACGTTTTCAGTTCAGCTTGCGCGCGTTGCTTCTGACGATGCTGGTCGTGGCATTGGCGGTGCTTCCGGTTGCTTGGATTGCCGAGTTGTGCCGCTCGTGGACACTCGACGAGCCCACTTTAATTCTGACCATTCCCTCGCTGCCGCCCGTGACGATCGAGATAGGTGGACCGCCGCTTGTTGTTCCCGCACCTGAAGACAAAATGCCGGTGATACCGTTCGGACGGCAGCCATACGAGCCGATCGAGCTTTAGCCCGCATGCCACGCCTCCAGTTCAGCTTGAAGACGCTGTTATGGTTGATGCTCCTGGTGGCGTGCTTCTTCGGGCTTTTTAGAAGTTCGTGGTTCGGCATCGTTATTCTCTATTGGGGGCCGGTTTACTGGTGGATTCTGTCCCATCCGAAAGGTCGTGACGTTTAAGCTTTGTGCATGCTCCGCGTGCCGAATCGAC
>DASSFG010000340.1:0-7569 GCA_035694685.1 Pirellulales bacterium | reverse complement strand
CGCCCCGCCCGACGCATCCATCCCGCGCTTCAGCACCGCCTCGGCCTCGGCGAACTTCTCGTCCTTGGCGAAGAGATCGGCCAGCTCCAGGTAGAGCGAGATGTTGCTGGGATCTTTGGCGATCTTGCGTTCGAGCTGCTGCTCGGGTGAAATGCGCACTCCCGCCGTGCCATGACGCTCGGCCTGGGCCTGCTTGTCGACCATGACCTGGGTGCTCGTTTCGGCGTCCTCGTAGCCGCCCTTGTGAATGGTTTTTTCCACTTGCAAGTTGGCGATTGCCTTGCGGGCTTCTTCGTCGGTCGGCTTGGCTTGTTGCACGCGCATCCAGCAGGCGATGGCCTGGTCGAACACGCCCTGCCGGGCCAAGGCGCGGCCCAGCAACCGGTTCGTCTCAGGGTCTTTGATGTCGGCTTCCATCGCGCCCTTGAGCCACACGATCTGGCACTCGTCGAAGCCGAGGTGCTCGCAGGCGTTGCCCATTTCGCCGAGCGTGCCGGTGTCCCAAGGGTTGATCTTGAGCACTTCAAGGCCGCTCGTAATCACGCCGAGCCAGTCTTTGCGCTTGGAAGCGTAGGTAACGCCGGTTTTGGCCTTCGCTGAGAACATCCCGGCCATTTTCGCACCGGTCTTATTGTTATTATACTTTTTCTGGAGGTTGGCCAGAAAGTTCTGAGCATAGAGCATGTTGGCCGGATCGCCGACGACGCACTGCGTAAACATCTGCGCGGCGAAATCGAAGTTGCCGGCGGCCGACTTCGCGCTGCCTGCTTCGAAGCACTGCTGAAGCATCTTGCGCTTGGCCGGTGGAAGTGGTTGCCTGCCTTTGGTGTCTTTAGTGTCGGTTGACATACTTGTCTGAGGTGGAAAGAGGAGGCCCGCCGACAAGACGGACCGGTTATCGCTGTGGGCGTTCTTCGCCAAATAACATTTTATCGCTTCAGGCGGTGAAAACAACGCTGTCGGGGGTTATGCACTCGTGCCATTATTTGAGCAGAAACTGAAGGGCCGCGTCTACCTGGTGGGGGCGGGACCGGGCGACCCCGGCCTGATCACGCTGCGCGGGGTCGAATGCCTGGCCCAGGCCGACGTGGTGCTATACGATTATCTGGTGAACGCCCAGATTCTCGAGCATGTCGCGGCGCGGGCCGAGCTGGTCTGCCTGGGTCGCCACGGCCACGGACGCATTTGGCCCCAGCCGGCCATCAATGAGCGGTTGGTCGCGGAAGCACGAGCGGGAAAAATCGTCGTGCGGCTGAAAGGGGGCGATCCGGCCGTCTTCGCCCGAGTCGGCGAGGAAGTAACGGCGCTCACGGCCGCGGGAATTGACTTTGAGGTTGTGCCCGGCATTACGGCCGCCTTGGCCGCGTCGAGCTATGCGGGCATACCATTAACGCATCGCGACGCGGCCTCCGCCGTGGCGCTGGTAACGGGCCACGAATCCGACAAGCAAGAGCCCGCGCTGGACTACCGCGCATTGGCCACCTTTCCGGGAACACTGGTGTTTTACATGGGCGTGACCTCGGCGGCTCAATGGGCCGGCGAGCTGATGGCGGCCGGTAAGCCCGCCGCGACGCCGGCGGTCATCGTTCGCCGCTGTTCGTGGCCTGACCAGCGCAGCGTGCACTGCACTCTGGCTACAGTTGCCGACCGCGTGGCGGATCAGAAAATACGTCCCCCGGCACTGGTGATCGTCGGCGAAGCGGTGAGCCATGATGTGGCTCGAAGCTGGTTTACCAGCCGGCCGCTGTTTGGCATTCGGGTGATGATCACCCGCCCAAAGGGTCAGGCGGAGCCGCTGCGCCGCCGGCTGTGCGAACTGGGGGCGGAAGTCATTGTGCAACCGGCCATCGCTATCGGTCCGCCCAACGATTGGTCCGCGGTCGATTTTGCTTTGCGGCGCCTGCCGGAATTTGAATGGCTGGTGTTCTCCAGCGTCAACGGTGTGGCATATTTTTTGGGGCGGCTCTGTTCCGCTCATGGCGACTTGCGGCTTCTGGCCGGAGTGAAATTGGCGGCCATCGGCCCAGGCACCAGTGAAGAACTTGCAAAATACCATTTACAGACTGACGTCGTGCCGACGGAGTTCCGGGCCGAGGCCCTGGCCGACGAGTTGGCCCGCCAGGCCGCTGGCCGACGCGTGCTGTTGGTTCGCGCCAGCCGCGGCCGCGAAACCTTGGCCGAGCGGCTGACCTCGGGGGGCGCGCTGGTCGAACAGGTAGTTGCCTATCAGAGCCGCGACGTCGCCTCGCCCGACGCGGAGATCTCGGAGTTGTTGCGAGCGGGCCGTATCGACTGGATCACGGTCACCAGCTCGGCGATTGCCCGTGCGTTGGCCGCCATGTTCGGCGACGACCTGCGCCGTGCGAAGCTGGCCACGATCAGCCCGATCACTTCGGCGGCTTTCCGTGATTGTGGCTTCGAAGCCGCCGCCGAGGCGAAGACGTATACGATGGACGGCGTGGTGGAAGCCATTCTTGAGTTTGGCAATCCTCCTCCATAGGGTGGGACAAGTGAGCGGAGCGAGCGCCGGCCCACCGCACCGAAGGGGTCGCAACTCTTTGGAGTGCGGCGATTTATCGCCGCTTTGGCTTCCGGCGGAGCCGCTTTCTTTTGATGCGTCGGCCGGCCGAAAGAAAGGTCGCTCCGGGACCGACGAAAGCGGCGATAAATCGCCGCACTCCAAAGGCATTTTTCGCCACGCCACCAGGATCGGGAGAAAACGGTGCCCTCAGACTCAACCGCAGCGGCAAAGCTCGCCTGCCTTACAAAGTGGTGGCTGGGTCCAGTAGCAGGCGCGTCTCTGCCGAAGCTAACGAATGGACTCAATCATCCCACGGAGTAAACGGCGCCATGCCTCGATCGACGGATACCGGCGTCTGCATCTTGTGCATCGACGCGACGGCGACAGAAGACAGTTCGGCGTCGCGCCAGGGCGCATCGACCGCACAAATTGAACGATTACATCACCGTCTGGCGGACGCCGGAATCGCTTTGGTCTGGGGCGTGGAGGCATCGCAAAGCAAGCTGGGAAGAACGCTATCGCAGGCCGACAAAAGCACAGAAGTTGCTCTTGTCGCCGACGGTTCGTGGTCATCTCGTGATGCGACTCGCCGCCAATTTGGCGAAGGGCTCGCTGGTGGCATCGATCAATTCCGCTCCGCGGGACTGACCGCGACGACGCTCGTGCTGCCGAGTGTCCGATCGGTGGAACATGACGATTTATTGGTGAAACACGGCGTACATGTCGTGCGCGTCGATCGCCGTAGGGCCAGTGGTCGTCCGTCGCGAGGTTGGTGGCCGCGGTCGGGCAGCAGCCCTACGACCGGCCAAATGCGAACAGTCCGTTGGGGACTATGGGAGGCAGACGTCAGCCTCAACCTGGAACATGGCGGCATCCGAGCCATCGTGCGAACCCTTGACCGACTGGGGCGCGAGGGAGGCATGGCAGTGATCGTTGCCGATGCCCGGCATCTGGCGGAGGACGAGCACCGCGTCGTGAAGCTACTTGACCACCTGCGCCGGAAGCGAAGCGAGGGCGTCGTCACATTCGACACCTTCCACTCGTTGTTCACCAGGCTTTACGGTCGCCGACCGGCTGCTTCCGCCCGCTCGATTCTGCACTCGACTGCGGCGTAGGGCTCAACGACATACAATGACATACCAGCACACTGACGTGTGCTCCTCGCCTGATTCTGTCAGAGGCGTGATCCGCCGGAACGCAACACGGCTTCGACGGCGGCAAGTTCTTCGCGGGTGTTGATGCTCAGTGTTTCGATGGGCTTGAGCACGGGCAACGCCCGCACCGTTTTGCCGGCCGCCTTGAGCACGCCGGGGCAATCCGTCAGATAAAACTCGGCCTGGGCGTTAGCCGGACGCAGGCGATCGAGCGTAACGAGCAGCTCGCGGCAGTCGAACACGTAACAGCTCAAGTTCACCTCGGTGATCTTGCGCTCGTCGTCCGTAGCGTCCCGTTCTTCGACGATGCGCTCAAATTCGCCCTGTGAGTTGCGGACGATGCGGCCAAGGCCGTGCGGATTGTCTTTGTGGGCCGTGCCCAGCAAACACGCCGGCCGGTGGCGATCGAACTCGTCGAGCAGCTTTCTCAGCGAATCGGGCTGGGCCAGCGGCGAGTCGCCGGTCACGATGAGCACCGCTCCGTCGTGATCGGCCAGGGCCTGGCGGCAAACCATGACGGCGTGACCGGTGCCGAGTTGTTCGGTCTGTTCGACGAACCGTATGCCCGTGCGGCCGGCGAGCGCTTGCCGCACGAGATCGGCACGATAACCGACGACGACCAGCGCCTCGTCGACGCCGGCTTCGCCGACGGCGTCGAGCACGTAGTCGATCATGGGTCGGCCGCAGACCTCGATCAGCACCTTGGGAAGCTCGGATTTCATCCGCGTTCCCTTGCCGGCTGCCAAGACGACGGCAATCTTGTGGCCCCGGCTCATGCGTGGGTCGCCTCGTAAGCCGCAATCTTGTCTTCTTGTTCGAGCGTCAGGCCGATGTCGTCCAGTCCGTTCAGCAGGCAATGACGACGGAAGTCGTCAACTTCAAACGAGTATTGCAGCCCCTGTTCGTCGCTGATCGTGCGCGAAACAAGATCGACGGTCAACGTGTAAGGCGAGTATTTCGCAGCGCGACGGAACAGCTCGTTGATCTGTTCCTCCGCAAGCCGCACGGGCAACAGGCCATTCTTGAAACAGTTATTATAAAAGATGTCGGCAAAGCTGGGGGCGATTAAGGCCCGGAAGCCAAAGTCTTCGAGCGCCCAAGGCGCGTGCTCGCGGCTCGATCCGCAGCCAAAGTTGCGACGTGCCAGCAGGACGGTCGCTCCCTGGTTTTCCGGGCGGTTCAGCTCGAACTCAGGGTTGGGCGAGCCATCGGGCAATTGTCGCCAGTCGAAAAACAGGAACTCTCCGAAGCCCGTCCTTTCGATCCGCTTGAGGAACTGCTTGGGAATAATCTGGTCCGTATCGACGTTCGCGCGGTCCATAGCGACTACGCGTCCGGTGTGGGTGGTGAAGGGGTTCATCTCGTAAATCAATCAGTGACAGGCTAGGGCGGGAAAAGTTGCGAGTAAATTGGAATCCATGGCATCCCTTTGCCGACGGAGTGCCGTAACGAGATTCATACCAGAGCGGTTCGGCTCGGCCTCGACGTTGTGATTGAGCACAGCGGCTTTCCGCCGCGCTTGTTCCGCAGCCGCATGATCGTTTATCGCCTCGTTGGAAAATGCGGCACTCAAATATGCCGCGGAAGCGACCGCACGTAAAAGCGGATCGGTCTCTTTCATCACAGTATCGGCAGAAACTCGATCCACGTACTCGATAACCTGTCGGAGATCTTCAGTACTTGGGGTCGCTCCTGCTTCACTCGCACACTCCAGAAGCAGGTCGGCGGCTAGTAGCCGCACGAATGGGTTCGCGGCGGAGTGGGCAAGGAAGCTCGCATGGTGCTTTGCTTCTGCGACATCCCCCAACTGAATCAACGACCGCAAATACAAGCGAACAAGCGCGACGTTTTCGGGCAATTGTTGGAAAGCATATCCGAAAAATACAGCCGCGATGTCTCCATAGCCCAAGTTTGCCCAGCAGATGCCGCGAAGTGCCGCCAATTCCGCGGATGAAACCTCGTTCTCATGCTTGCGGAGGATTGACAAAGTCTCAATCCACTGTGCATCGCAAACGGCCGCCTTTACGGCGTGACCGACTTTCTCGGAGACCTCGTTAAGCTGAGGTTGCTTCGTCCCGATCAATCGCAAATCGGCCGAAAGATTACCCATCAAGTCTCTCGTTTGATCGTCCGACTTCAGCCAATTGCGTTCGAGCACTCCACGCAGTCGCTCGCCTTCCGCGGATTCGTCGACGCCTGCGAGCTCGAGAAGATGAAGATCCATCAATGCTCTGGATTGAGTAAGCTCATGAGCTGCTTCATCGGTGTCCAAAAGGTAAAGGTCGGCCGCCAAACTATCGACCAGGCGAATCTCCGGGCTCGTCATCCTTGTCCACGGCAGATCCATCTGGTCGCGCAGACCATCAGCCTCTGACGTTTCGCCTTTGCCCGCCTCCACCAATCGATGTAGCTCGAAAAGCATTCTTACGTAATTCGCAAGATACGGTCGTTCTTCTTCTGACATAATTCAAGTCTCAGTGGCCGTTAGGGCTCCACAAGCGTCCAACCGTCTTGCGTGGCCTCAAGAGCAAGCTGGAATTGCGACACAGGCATTCGGTAGGCTGGTTCCACGAGGCCATGTCCGGGGCGGTCGAGACGCAACGACAATCCCGCCGAAAGGTTTCCCGCGAGAAACGGGCCGTCGCCCCATCGCCAGCATGTGTCTTGCTCCTTACCGTGAGCTTTCGGTACATATGCGCTGTATCGTCTGGGCACACGATGGACCGGCAGCCGATAAATATCTGGCGCCACCGACATTCCGCCGATGAATGGCTCAACGGTACCCTCGCTCTTGGGCCGAATATCTGGGCTGGGGTCGGGCGGCACGCGCACTCCCAACGTACGTGCGGTCGGTCCAACCTTTGGCTTGTCACCGTCGCGCGTCATGACGCGGTAAATCAGCGGCATGGTTCTGCTTTATTATAACCCGCCTTTGTACTTCCACTCGCGAATATCGACGAAATGCCCTTCCACGGCCGCGGCGGCGGCCATGGCGGGCGAGACGAGGTGGGTTCGGCCGCCTTTGCCCTGACGGCCCTCAAAGTTGCGGTTGCTGGTCGAGGCGCAACGCTCGCCGGGGGCAAGCGTATCGGGGTTCATGCCCAGGCACATGCTGCAGCCCGCCTCGCGCCATTCAAAGCCGGCTTCTTCAAACACGCGGTTCAGTCCTTCTTGCTCGGCCTGAACTTTCACCTGCCCGCTGCCGGGCACGACCATCGCCCGCACGTGGTCCGAAACATGGTAACCGCGCACCACGGCGGCGGCCGCACGCAGGTCTTCAATGCGGCTGTTCGTGCAGGAACCGATAAACACGCGGTCGACCGGCACGTCGGCTAGCGGCGTGCCCGGCTTCAGGTTCATGTATTCCAAGGCCCGAGCGGCGCTCTTGCGGTCGTTGTCGTTTCCGAACCCCGCGGGGTCAGGCACGCGAGCGGTCACGGGCGCCACCTGCGCCGGGTTCGTGCCCCACGTCACCTGCGGGGCCACGTCGGCCGCTTGAAACGTTTCCACGCGGTCGTAAGCCGCGCCCGCGTCGCTGGGCAACTGCCGCCAGCGGGCGACTGCGGCCTCGAAGTCGCGCGGAGCGAACTCGCGACCGCGCAGATAGTCGAACGTTTTGTCATCCGGCGCGATCATGCCCGCCCGGGCGCCGGCCTCGATCGACATGTTGCAGACGGTCATCCGTTCTTCCATGCTCATGTTGCGGATGGCCTCACCGGTGTACTCGATGCAATAGCCGGTGCCGCCGTCGGTGGTGATCTGGCCGATCACGTAGAGAATCAGATCTTTGGCCGTCACGCCTGGCGCGAGGCAGCCCTCAAGACGCAACTCAAACGTCTTGGGCTTGTATTGCAAGAGCGTCTGCGTGGCCAACACGTGCTCGACCTCGCTGGT
>DASSFG010000339.1:0-6952 GCA_035694685.1 Pirellulales bacterium | reverse complement strand
GGTAGAAACGCGCAAACCATAATGGCGGTGGTGAAGAACAAGCTCCGCTCGACTTCCTTGCTGGCGCGGAGAATGCGGTCCTTCAACGGCAGGTCGGAATACTCGCCCGAGCTGAGGTGCCGGTAGATGTTTTCCACGATAATGACCGACGAATCGACGATGATCCCAAAGTCGACCGCGCCGATCGACAGCAGGTTGGCCGACTTGCCGCGCATGAACAATACGGCGAAGGCGAACAACAGCGCCAAGGGTATATTGAGCGCCACAATGATCGCACTGCGCACGTTGCTCACGAACATGAGCAAGATCAACGAGACCAGTCCCATACCCACCAGCAGGTTCTCGTGCACCGTCTCGGTGGTGACGTTGATCAGGTCGGTGCGATCGTAGTAGGGGTCGATCTGCACGCCGGGCAAAAGCTTGCCCGTGCCTTCGTTCAGCTCCTTGAGCTTCGCTTCCAGGTCGTGCAAGGCGGGAAGCGACGCCTCGCCCTTGCGCAGCAAGACAATTCCTTGGACACGTTCGCGTTCGTCCTGCCAGATCGTCTTGCCGTCGCTGGTGGTTTCAATGCGGCCATTCGCATCGAGCTTGGGCGTGCTGAGGCCGACTTGTCCCAACCGCGGCTGATGGCCGACGACGACGCCGTGTACGCCGATGTCGTCGGAGTACCGCAAGGAGCCGCCTTCGATGACGTTTTCCACGCGGATGGGCAAGTTGTTGTGGGCGGTGATCACGGTCTGCCGGATGCGTTTCAGCCGCCGGTCGGCCTCGCTGCGCAGATATTCGGCCGCATCCTCCGGGGTGGCCGCGTTCAGCACTTCCATCGAACGCGCCGGATCTTGTCCAAAGCCAATCAACCCGATCGACCGCACGTTGATGACGTTTTCTCCCTCGAAGAGGTAATTACCGCCGACGTTGGCGTTGCTCTTGGTGATGGCGTTTTGCAACTGGTCGAGCGTGATGCCGTAGTTCAGCAGTTGCTCCGGGTTGGGATGGACTTCGTACCGTTTGACGGTGCCGCCGCTGCTGACCACGTCGATGATGCGGGGCACGCGGCGCAGCTCACGTTCGATCACCCAATCTTGCAACGCCTTAAGGTCGTTGAGCGCGTAAAGGTCGCGGCCGGCCGCGTCTTTAGGGCTGCTCAACGTGTAACGCATGATTTCGCCGGTCGGGCTGGTGGGCGAAAGGCTCGGCGCGACGGCGTCGGGCAAGCCCTCGACGAATTGCAACCGATTGATGACTTCTTGCCGGCAACGGAGGTAGTCATAGCCGTAATCGAACTGATTGCGCATGTGCGACAAGCCGAAGAGCGACTTGGTGCGCGTATACGTCAGACCGGGCATGCCCTGCATCGCCACTTCAAGTGGAATGGTCACCTGCCGCTCGACTTCTTCGGCGCTCGCGCCCGGATATTTGGCGATCACCTCGATGATGGCGGGAGCGGGATCGGGGTAGGCTTCCACGTTGACGTGAAAGAACGAATAAGAGCCGACGGCAATCAGCGCCGCTCCCATCAGCAGCACGATCACCGGGTTGGCCAGCGCCCATTGAATCAACCGATAGGCCATGGCCTCACTCTCCCTCACCCGTATCGACACCGCCGGTCGAAAGCAGATTGTTGAGCTCCGAGTCGAGCTTGAGGCCGCCGCGCATCACGACGTGTTCGCCGGCCTTGAGCGGCTCGGCGCCTTGCTGACGTTCCTTCTCGTTCGGTTCGGAGCGCACGAAGACCCGTTCCTTTCCGCGCCGCGTCACGGCCACCACGCGGCGCGTTATTTCATGCTCGACCGGGTTGGTTTCCACGAACACGGCCGCCGTCCCCCCTTCTTCGACCAGCGCGGAAGTGGGTACGGCAACCATCGTCGGATCGGCGGGGAGGTTAATGGTGGCCGTCACAAACTGATTGACACGCAGCTTGCGGTCCGTGTTGGGAATCCAGCCAATGACCGGCCCGGTGCGCGTAACGGAGTCGAGTACGTCGCCGATGAGTTGAAACATGCCCGGCCGTTGCGGGTCGTTCGGATCGCTCTTCAGGTCGACTTTCCAATGCCGCTCCTCGGGCTTGAGTTGTTCGAGCACCGGCAAGTCTTCTTCGTAGACGTATGCCAGCACCTGAATCACCGTCAGGTCGGCGATCTTGAACAGGTTGTCGGTGGTGTCGATGACTTCGCCGACGTTCACGTTTTTTTCCAGCACCACGCCGTCTCGGGGCGAACGAATCGGCAATTCCGACCAGGTCTTGGCGGCAGCCGTCTGCTGCCGAGCATCGTGGAGCTGTTTGGCCTCTTGCTCGACCTCGTCGATCTCCCATGGCTCGAGCCGCCATGATGTTAACGTGCGGCGCGCCGAGTTGACCTGGATTTTGTCCGCTTCTAGATTCCGCCGCGCTTCCTCCAACTTGAGTTGCGGCACGGCGCCCGGCGCCCTCTTAAAGTTCATGAGGATGGTTTCGTCAAGTGATAACTTCGACAAGGCGTCGACCAGCTCGCTCTTTTTCTGCCCGATGTCGGTGCTCCAGACGATGGCCAGCAAATCGCCTTGCTTGACGGGGTCGCCGTATCGCAACGAACGCTCTTGGATCGTGCCGTCCACGTCGCGCGCTTTGATTCTTCCCAGCTCGACCACCTGTCCGGGAAACCGCGAATGGATCGGCACCAGGCGATTTGGATCGACGCTGAGATAACCTGGCAAGAGCAATGGGTCGGGCTCCGGCGCCGCTTCAACCGGAGTCGTCTCCAGGTGGATCGCTTTCAACGCCTCCTCGGAAACGATCAGGATGTTCTTGTTCTTTCCCTTCAGTTTGAACAACACGCTGCCGTGGTGTTGAATAACCGGGTCGGGCCGCCTGATGAGGGCCACCAGGCGTGGATACGCGATCAGCGCCACCAGCAGCAAGCCGCCGACGGCAACGATCGTAATGATTGTATGACGGACTTTTGTGGCTCGAGACATATTGGTAGCAGGAAGAAGGTGTGCCTCAAACGAGCCTAACACGGCCCAGCGCACCGCCGCAATGTAATGCTCATCGGAATGACGGATTCGCAAGAATCGCTAGCCGCCGCAAGTTCGGAAGATTCCGGCCGGCTTTCGGGCACGCCTCTGAGAATAGCCTACCGACGTAGGCGCATGCGGTGGCTGGGGCAAAGCTGGCCGAGTTGGGCGACGATTGCCGTCGACGCGATGCCGGCCTGCGATGCCCCGGTAGCCAGTTCCACCGGGGCATCGCCGCGGCAAAGAGTGTTCGGCAACATCCGGGCGACTGGCGCGGCTTTGCCCCAGCCACCGCTCCCAAGGCAGCGTGGCTGGCGTCGATCAAAGCGCGCATGAAAAAACCCGCGACCCTGGCGAGGTCGCGGGCTGGAGTATATCGGGATGCCTAGTACGGAGAGGAGGCACCGCCATTGCTGCTTAACGTATCGGCTAGAGCGCGTTTGTGACTTGAGGCGAAAGAAGGGGTTTGCGTTAGAGAACCGCGGAAGGCGGTTGCGCATGGGAATGGGGGATCGAGGGTTGTAGCGTGGGACTGGATCGTTTAACCGCAGGGCCAGCGGCCCGCGCGGGCGCGGCCTCTGGCGCCGCCAAACCATGTTTCGACGGACTTTCCATCGTTCAAACGCCGCGGGCGCCGTTGGCGGCCGGTTAAACGATGGATGTTGTCCCAACGCGGTGGGCCGGCGCTCGATCGGCTCGCTTGTCCCACCCTACGGCCAGAGCGTGCTACATTTTTGCGGCTGTTTTCAGCGCGTCGCGTGTTCGATGATCGTCACTCCCCGCATAATCCGATGCCTTGCTCGATCGAACTGGCTGATGCCTTTCAAGACGAAGAGTTAAGCACTCTTGTTGTGGATGGCGACTGGCCGGCCGTTGCTCCTCCAGCAACGGCCGCACGGCCAGATCAGCGAAAAGAAGGGCCCGCTTGCCGACGCACACAACGCTTGGCGAAGTACCGTAGCCTGGCGATCAGCCTCGCCGTGTTGGTTGGCGTAGCCGCCGCCTCCTTGGCGGGCCGCGAGTGGCTGGCGGCACGAGCAGCGTCGCTGGCCGTCAAGCCTGCCGACCCCTTGCCGGCAACCGTCCGCGTGACCCGCGTCGAACCAGAGGTGGTCGCCGCTGGTTTGCACTACAGCGCCGCGGTCAAGGAACTGGCGCGCGTGGAACTTTCGTTTCGCGTGGGCGGCACGGTCGAAGCTCTACACCGGGTCGAAGGACCGGGCGGACGTTGGCGTCCCGTTCACGAAGGCGACCGCATTACCAACGCAACGGCACTGGCCTGGCTCGACACCTCCGACTATCAACGCGAACGCGCGCTGTCGGCCGAGAAGCTCGCTATTGCCCAGGCCCGTCTCGCCCAGCTCGAATCCGACGCCGAGTTGGCCAGCATCGAGCGTCGCCGCGTCGAGCAGCTCGTCGGCCGGGGCGCCGCCACCGATGCCGAGCTCGACACCACACGCAGCCGACAGCTCTTTACCGCGGCCGCCGTGGCCGGCGCTCGCCGCGACGTGCAATCGGCCCGCATTGCAGTGGAGCAGGCCGAGGCCAATCTGGCGTATTGCACCCTTAGCTCCCCGATGGAGCAAGGTACGATCGCCGCACGCTACCTCGAAGCCGGCGAACGTGTGGCAGCCGGTCAGCCGGCCTTCGTGATTCTCGACCTTTCCAGCGTGGTGATTGCCTTTGGCGTGCCCGACACGCTCGTGGGTCGCTTGAGCCTTGGGCAGCAGATGGAAGTCACGTGCGATGCCTTGCCGGGCGAGCGGTTCCAGGGCCTGATCCAAAAGATTGCCTCGGCCGCCGATCCCCAGACGCGCACCTACACCATCGAGGTCCGCATCGACGAGCCCAAGGGGCTGCGGCCTGGCATGATCGCCAACGTTCATCTCGAGCGTGAAGTCTCCGCCTATTTGCTGCCCCTGATGGCAGTTACCCCTTGCGCCGATAACGCTTTGTGCGAGGTTTTCCGCATCGTTGAGGAAGGCGGCCAAATGACGGTCCGCCGCGTGCCGGTCGAAATCGAAGACGTGCTCGATAATCGCGTGGCAATCAGGTTGGGCAACGGCGCCGCGCTCAAGCCGGGCGATCGAGTCGTCGCCACCGGCACACACCGCCTGCACGACGGACAGATGGTGAGCATCGAGCAGTAATCTATGGCTTTTAACAGTCAGAATCCGCATCGCTCGCCCGTGGCGAGCGGGACGCGTAAGCGTCCCGGTAGGGTCTCCATGTGCATGGGCGCCTTGCTCTTCGCAGCCGCTACACAATCAATTGTATCACCGGGAGGCTTACGCCTCCCGCTCGCCACGGGCGAACGGGATGCGCAAGCGTCCTCGCAAGGCCCACCTCGGGCAATGACGAATGACGAAACACGAATGACGAAAGAAGCCCTAACGACGAAGCACGAATACCGGCATTCGTCATTCGGATTTCGTCATTCTTTCGTCATTCGTCATTTGTCATTCGTCATTGAGGTTACGCCGTGGATCCGATGAACTCCAGAGTTGGGCGCCGCCTGACGACCTCTCAGTACTTCGTCTATAAGCGGCCGATTGCTTGGACGTTGCTGTGCGCCACCGCGCTGTGGGGCGGCTATGCCTACCGCTCGATGCCCGAGAGGCAGGATCCGCTGATCCAGATTCGCAGCGGCGTGGTGGTCACCCGATATCCCGGCGCGAGCGCCGCTGAAGTTGAGCAGGAGTTGACTCGCAAGGTCGAAAAGAAACTGGCAGAAAACCCGGCCGTCGAACACGTTCGTTCGGTCAGCCGCGAAGGCTTGTCGGTGGTCTACGTCGATCTTTACGAGGACGTGAAGAATGCCGAGCGGGCCTGGCAAGATCTCGACAACAAGCTGGCCGCCATGACCAACCTGCCGACGGTGGGCGGAAACCCGTTGCGTCCGCTGCTCGACAAAGATTTCGGCGATACCGTCGCGGTCATGCTGACGATCAGCAGTCCGCCGGTGTCGGACTTCGAAATCGAGCGTCGGGCGGAGGTCATCGCGCGGCGCTTGGGCGAGATCCGGGCCGGCCGCCCTGCGGGGTCGAGAGATCGCCGCATGAGCAGCGTGTTGGTGCATCCCACCTCGTTCGATGCCGGCCTGGTCGAGCGGCTGGGGCGCAAGGCGCTGGAAGCGCTCGCCGAAAAGGGCCTCGCCAGCGACGGCCAATATGTACGAATGATGGGCGCGGCCGCGATCGACTTCCAGCTCGCGCCGGGCGTCGACCCGGACCGGCTGCGCCGCGACTTCCAACATTGGCAGGAACAGACGCTGGGCGCCAGCTTGACGAGTTATCCCGACGTCTGGCCACCGGCCGTTGTCGAATCGCTCGATGAGCTGGCGGAGGAAATGAAGAGACGGTGCCAGGCTGAGCCGGGCGGCGCAGCACGTTATAGCTATGAAGAGCTGCACCGTTACGCCGACGTCATCCAAGACCGCTTGCGGCAATCGCCGAAGGTCGGCAAGATCGAGCAGCTCGGCGTCGTCGATCAGGCGGTTTATCTCTATACCAGCGGCCGCCGCTTGGGTGCGGCGGGAATTGACATCCATGCGGTACGCGAGCGCGTCGCCCAGCGTAATACCGACCTCCCGGGCGGAACGTTCGAACTGCCCCAGCAAAACTTGACGGTCAAGCCGAGCGGTAAGCTGGCCGAAACCGCCGACCTGCAAGACATCGTCATCGACGTCCGTGATGGATACCCCGTGTACCTGCGAGACCTCGTCGAGGTCGTCCGCGGCTATGAGGACCCTCCTCGAACGCTTAATTTTCGCACGGTAAAGAGCGGTGCTAAGCGCAAGCTTGATGTAGGTCAGGCTTTCCAGCCTGACAGAGTTCAGGTAAGTCAGGCTTTCCAGCCTGACGCCGAGTGCACCGGTCTTTGTCAGGCTGGAAAGCCTGACCTACAGAGCGCGTTCCCTACTGATTCCACCGCCGGCGAGCAACTCTGGACTACCCGC
>DASSFG010000338.1:0-5628 GCA_035694685.1 Pirellulales bacterium | reverse complement strand
GATGCTCATTCGCTACAACATGTACCTGGCAGCCAGCGTGAACGGTATGGCCGGCCCTGGCACGAGCTCCAACCAGGCGATGGAGGCCATGGAGCGGCTGGCCGACGCCAACCTGCCGCGCAACATGAAGTTCGAGTGGACCGACATGTCGTACCTCGAGCTGCTGGCCGGAAATAAGGCGACCGTGATTTTCGGCTTTGCCGTGGTCATGGTCTTTCTCGTGCTGGCTGCACAATACGAGAGCTGGTCGCTGCCGCTGGCAGTGATCCTGGTCGTGCCGATGTGCCTCTTGAGCGCGCTGGTGGGCGTAAGTATCCGCCATATGGATGTCAATATCTTTACGCGCGTCGGCTTTGTGGTCTTGGTCGGGTTGGCCAGCAAGAACGCGATTTTGATCGTCGAATTCGCCAAGCAGCAGCGGCTGGCAGGCGTGCCGCGTCGCGAAGCCACGCTCGAAGCCTGCCGGTTGCGATTGCGGCCGATCATTATGACCTCGTTTGCCTTCATCCTGGGCGTGGTGCCGTTGATCGTTGCACACGGCGCCGGCGCCGAGATGCGCAAGGCACTGGGAGTCGCGGTCTTCAGCGGCATGCTGGGCGTCACGATGTTCGGCCTGGTGCTGACGCCGGTGTTCTTTTACGTGATCGACTGGCTCGGCGAATCGCGGCTGTTTGGGTCCACCTGGCTCCGCAAAGTGAACGCCGCCATCCTGGGCACGCTCAGTTTGCGTCCGCTTCGTTGGGCGGGCCGCCAGCTCGTTCAACAGGCCAGCGCCCTCCTCCGCCGCCGCCAAAAGCGCCCTGAAACATCACTCATCGAGCACGCCGTTGATGCCCCCGGCACCGTCATCGCGATCGTGGTCGACGATACCGTCGAGGCGCCCAGCATCATTCACGAAGTCAGTCCGTCCCGTTCCAAATACCGCGAGTTGTTAAAACGAACCAAGTAGGAACAAACCATTTCGTTTAACCGGCAGCCAACGGCGCCCGCGGGGACTCCATCTGAGTGTACCGTTGTGCCGCCAATTGCGGTCCTATTCCACTCGAGGATCCGCGGGCGCCGCTGGCGGCCGGTTAAACGAACGGGTGCCTAAACCTAAACGTGCCAGCTAAGACCTAAGACCCAAGTTCTAAGACCTAAGACCTTGTTCTCCCGCTTCTTCATCAACCGTCCGATCTTCGCCTCGGTGCTGTCGATCATGATCACCTTGGGGGGCTGCACCGCGCTGGTGACGCTGCCCGTGGCACAGTACCCCGAGATCACGCCGCCCACCGTCGAGATTTCGGCGGTTTATCCAGGTGCGAACGCCCAGGTCGTGGCTGATACCGTGGCTGCGCCCATCGAGCAGGAGGTGAACGGCGTCGAGCGGATGCTCTACATGTCATCGCAGTGTACGAACGACGGCAGCTACACCTGCACCGTCACGTTCAAGCACGGCGTCGATCTGAACATGGCCCAGGTGCTCGTGCAGAACCGTGTGGCCCTGGCCCAGCCGCGGCTACCGAGCCTGGTGCAGCGGCGCGGCGTTGTGGTGAAAAAGAAATCGCCCAGCGTGATGATGATCGTCAACCTGTTTTCGCCCGACAAGAGCCGCGACAATCTTTATCTGAGCAATTACGCCACCATTCAGCTCAAAGACGAGCTCTCGCGACTCAATGGCGTGGGCGACATCACCTACATCGGCCAGCGCGACTACAGCATGCGCCTGTGGTTGGATCCGGAGAAGATGGCGTACCGCGGCATCACGACCGGTGACGTGGTGCGCACGATCGAACAGCAGAACACGCAGGTCGCCGCCGGGCAAATCGGCCAACCGCCGATCGCCAACGGTCAGGTCTATCAGTTCACCATGAGCACCATGGGCCGACTCGTCGACGTCGATCAGTTTGCCGAGATGATTCTCAAGACCGACGCGGAAGGCCGTATCGTGCGGCTACGCGACGTGGCCACTGTGGAGCTCGGCGCCCTGGTTTACAACCAGACCTGCACGCTCGACGGGCAGCCTTCGGTGGCACTCTCCATTTATCAGTTGCCCGGCTCGAACGCCCTCGATGTGGCTACCCAGGTGCGCCAGAAAATGGCCGAGTTGAAAGAGAGGTTTCCCGACGGCGTCGATTACGCCATCGTCTACGATACGACGCCGTTCATCGAGGAATCGATCAACGAGGTGTTCAAGACGCTGCGCGACGCGGTGATTCTGGTCGCCATCGTCGTACTGCTGTTTTTGCAAAACTGGCGATCGGCCATCATTCCGCTGGTGGCCGTGCCGGTGGCCGTGATCGGCACGTTCGCGGTGATGGCCGCCATGAATTTCAGTTTGAACAACCTGACGCTGTTTGGGCTGGTGCTGGCCATCGGCATCGTGGTCGATGACGCGATCGTGGTGGTGGAAGCGGTCGAACACCATATCGAACACGGTCTTTCTCCGCGCGACGCCACGCTGAAGGCAATGGAGCAGGTGTCGGGGCCGGTAATTGCCGTCGGGCTGGTGCTCAGCGCGGTGTTTATTCCGTGCGCTTTTATCAGCGGCATCACCGGGCAGTTCTTCCGGCAGTTCGCCTTGACGATCGCCGTCTCGACGGTGATCTCGGCCTTCAACTCGCTGACGCTCAGCCCTGCCCTCACCGCCTTGCTGTTGCGCGAGCGCAACAAAGGCGCCGCTCCGCCGTTGCCGCGCTTGGCATTTCCGCTGATCGGCGGCTGGCTCGGATGGGTGTATGCCGGGCCCTGGTTGACTCAAGCGCTCGCCCAAAGTGCGCCGCAGCTCCTCGAAACCTTGAGCCGCACCGCGAGCGATGCGGGACTTGATCCCGCCTGGACCGTGCAAGGGTTGGCGGCCTCGCTCTGCGGCGCTTTGGCCATGCTCGGGGGCGGCTGGTTGAACGTAGTCCTCGGTTGGCTTTTCCGCGCTTTCAATCGCGGTTTTAATTACGCGACCGGCGCTTACACGCAAGTGGTGGCCGGCTGCCTGCGTGTGAGCCTGGTCGTGCTCGTGGTGTACGGCGGATTGCTCGTGCTGACGTACAAAAGCTTCGCGCTGGCGCCCAAGGGTTTCATTCCGCCGCAGGACAAAGGCTACCTGCTGGTCAACGTGCAGTTGCCCGACTCCGCCTCCGTCGACCGCACTCAGCAAATAATGACCCGCATCGAGCAGGTCGCGGCAAAAGTGCCGGGCGTACACCACACCGTCGCCATCGCCGGCCAGTCGATTCTGTTGAACGCCAACGCGCCGAACTTCGGCGCCCTATACGTCATGCTCGACGATTTCCATCACCGCGTGAAAGAAGGGCTGACCGGCGACCAGATTGCCGACCAGTTGCAGCGCGAGTTGCAAGAATCCGTAGGCGATGGGTTGATCAACGTCTTCGGCGCGCCGCCGGTCGACGGGCTAGGGACGGCCGGTGGATTCAAGATCGTCATTGAAGATCGTGGCGACAGCGGCGCCGAAGTTTTGCAAGCACTTTCAGAAAAAGTCGTTGCCGAAGGCAATCAGTCCGACGATCTTGAGGGCCTGTTTTGCAGTTTTCGGGCAAACAGTCCGTGGCTCTATCTCGACATCGACCGCACGGCGGCGAAACGGATGGGGCTGAACATGTCCGACGTGTTCAACACGTTGCAAGTTCATCTCGGCTCGCTGTATGTCAACGATTTCAATCGTTTCGGCCGCACCTGGCAGGTCAACGTGCAGGCCGCGGCGGAGTTCCGCAACCAGATTGAGGACCTCAAGCGGCTGAAGATCCGCAATTCGTCGGGCGGCATGGTGCCTTTGGCGTCGATCAGCGAAGTCCACGAGCAAACCGGGCCGACGATGATTACCCGTTACAATCTGTATCGCGCGGCGCCGATCAACGGCAGCCCCGTCGCCGGCGTCAGCTCGGGACAGGCGTTGGAAGAGATGCAACGTGTAGCGCGTGCCGACCTGCCGCGGTCGATGCGCGCGGAATGGACCGAGCTGGCGCTCTTGCAGCTTCAGACCGGCAACACGGCGATGCTGGTTTTCCTGTTGGCGGTCGTGCTGGTCTTTCTCGTCTTGGCCGCACAGTATGAGAGCTGGTCGTTGCCGTTAGCGGTGATTCTGGTGGTGCCCATGTGCTTGCTTTGCTCGGTGGCGGCGGTACTGGCGGGCCATCTCGACGTCAACATCTTCACTCAAATCGGCTTCGTGGTGTTGATCGGCCTGGCCTGCAAGAACGCGATCTTGATCGTGGAATTCGCCAAGGCCCAACGCGAAAGCGGCGCCACGCGGCGCGACGCGACGTTGGCCGCCTGCAAGCTGCGCTTGCGGCCGATCGTAATGACTTCACTGGCGTTCATCTTGGGTGTGGTGCCGCTGATGATCTCCGAGGGGGCGGGCGCCGAAATGCGCCGCACATTGGGCACGGCGGTATTTGGCGGCATGTTGGGCGTGACCGTCTTCGGCATCTTCCTCACGCCGGTGTTCTATTATGTCATCCAATGGTTCGCCGACCGCCGCCGGCCCATTTCCAGCGCTGACCAGGTGTATTAGCGCTTTGGAGTGCGGCGATTTATCGCCGCTTTGGCTTGTCGCGGAGCGACCTTTGGATGAGACCTTGTCGTTTGCTTCGGCAGCGAAACGAATAAGAGGTTACAATGCTGGTCGAATCAATCAACGCCCGCCAAATAGCCGGTTCCTTCTTGGGGCGTTACGGCAACGATGACCTGCACCTGGCGTCGCTCTTCGCTTGTGAGCTCGTTTTCCATGATCTCACCGATCAATTGCTGACGATCGACGGTATCCATCCCGCAGAACCGGTCGGAGGTGACGACGCCAATGATGCCGTCGTGGTCCTCCAGCTTGATCGTCGCAGGTGAAGGAAACCGTTGGGCCAGCAGCCGTCGCAATTTCCGCAACAGCGGCGATTTCACAGTGGCCATTGCAAGACACCCTTATCGATAAACTTCTGAGCCGAATCCAAGAATCGCCGCGCCTGCTCCTTAAGATAGTCTCCCTTGATATTCTGCCGGCCGGTGATTTTTTTCAAGTGGGAACGAAGTCGCTCTTCGGACGCGAAACGGTAGTTGTTCGACCAAAGCCTGAAGACTTCGTTCACTGCAATCTGCAGCGTTCTCAAGTGGTCGTCGATTTCCAGTTCGGTCCACCCTTGGGCAAGCAGCTTCTCACGGTCAATTTGCAGCATCCCGCTCGCGGCAAACAAGCGGAGCAGGTTATGCTTCTCGTCGAATGTCGGATCGCGCCGGCCTTTGAACGCTCGGAGAAGGCACTCAACCGCAACACCGCCGACGTAAATGGCAAGAGCAAAGCTGTCGCCCTCCCGATAGAGGTAATGTGCTTGCTGCATGCGCTGCGTTGCCGTCTGGAAGTAGTGTTCCGGTGGAAACTCCATGTGGCCACGCCTCCCTTTTGGTCAAGGCGCTAATCAGCAGCCCATCGATACTCGAACTGCTCCTGAGGCAATGTAAGCGTTTCACGAAGCTTGGCTGCAATGTCCTTACCGCCAGGCATCATCGGCAGCATGTTAAAATAATTGCGGATCGCGAAGTTAATGCCAGCAAGGCATTTCTTGCCCTTGACCCAGTTCTGCGGACTAAAGACACGGTTTTGTGGCTGCGGCTCGTTCGCTTCAGCTTCCAGGGCCATGTTCAAGC
>DASSFG010000337.1:0-5245 GCA_035694685.1 Pirellulales bacterium | reverse complement strand
GCTGGTCAGGATTTGGAGTATGTCGTTGCGGCTGATGGAGCCGTCGGCATCGAGGCCCTGTACGAGGTTCGCCAGCGCCGCGTTTTGCAGGCCCAAGGTGTTTCCCGATTGGACGGTTACCGTCGAGCTCGCGGAGACGGAACCCGTCTTGGCGGTTACGAGGAAGTTGCCGGCGGTCTTTCCGGCGGAAAAGAGTCCACCGGCCGTCACCGTGCCGCCGGTCGCGGTCCAGGTGAAGCCCGGCTGCGTGGCCATCAGGTTGTGAAATTGATCGTAGGCTTTTGCCGAAAACTGTTGCGTGGCCCCCTGCGCCAGGCTGGCCGTGCCGGGCGTGACGGTTACCGTGGTTGCCGTCGGATCGACGACGAGCGCGGCGGAGCCGGACAGGTTAGCGTTCGTCGCCGATGCCGCCTTAAGAACATAGCTGCCGGTGGAATGAAAAATGACAGCGGCGGATGCTCCGTTCGCGTTCAGGCCCGGTGCCGTCGCACCGGCGGGCGACGTGACCACGGTCCATTTGAAGCTCGGCTGTGCTGCCATCACCTTGCCGAACTGGTCCAGCCCCTGCGCCACCAGCGACTGGCTTGTGCCGGAAAGGTGCAGCGGGGCCGCTGTGCTGACCGTTTGATGAGCGCTGGTCGTAATGCTGACGCTGGTCAGCGTTGACAAGACCGTCAGGGCCTTCGTCGTGGTCACCGAAAGTCCGTTGGTGTCGATGATTTTCACCGCGAGGTTGTACGTGCCGGCCTCGTTGAAGGTGACCGTTTCATGTTTGGCGGCGTTGGTTCCATTTGCGCTAAAACTGGCGCTGCCGCCGGCCGGCGCCGAAGCGACCGACCAATTGTAGGTCAACTTCGATTCGCCCGCCGCATCGCTTCCTAGCATCGAAAGCAACGCCGTGCGGCCGGTGACCGCGCTGGCGCCACTGAGCGTGATCGCTTGAGCTACAATGGGCGGCGCATGAACGGGCGTCGGCACGCCGCTCAGCATGAGACGAGGTTCGATTTCTTCCAGGCGAAGCACCGGTTTGCCGTTGAGGGCGGCTGTTTGGGAAAACAAGCGCGATAAGCGCGCAGTGCGGCCTGCCATGATGCCTGGGCTCCAAAGACGTGCGTCTAAGAGTCAAGCCACGCCTGTCGTGGCCCGGACCGAACGGTCAGGTAAAATGCCATCCAAACCGTAGGTCAACTTTGGACAGAAGGCAAATCCTGAAGAATTTCTATGATTTTGCTTGGCAGGCGGCCTTTTGCCGCAGGGCACAGAGGCTGCGGTGCCCTAAGGCCTCTGCCAGCCTTCGAGTGATGGACGCTGCGTTCACGTAGGGTGGGACGAGCGAAGCGAGTCCCACCATGAGAAATCATAACGGTGGGACTCGCTTCGCTCGTCCCACCCTACCCCAGTTAGCCGCGTGCGTGTCAGGCTGAAAGCCTGCGGCATGGGCTGCCCGGTAAGTTACCGAATTGAAGCCGGCTGCGACAGCCCTTGTTGTAACTATGATGGCGCGCGATTAGGCTTGTATCAAAGACGCGACACTGGTTCGCGTTTTTTTTGCAGTCAGCCTGTTTTTCCGTAACTGAATGCGCAGTTCGCCGTCCGACGATGCCACTTTTTTGACGGATCTCGTTGGCGAGCGTCCCGAGCTGGCCCCTACGGCGGCGCAAATACTAGCCTTGGGGGCCGGCTGCCAGGCCGCCCCAGATTTGCTAGCAGCCGTGCTGCCTTTGGCAAAGGCCGTCCTGGGAGGCGGTTACGCCGCCATCGCGCGCTGCAGCCGCGGCGAGTGGTCGGTTGTGGAAGAAACCGGCGCCAAGCAGCCGCTACCCATAAGCTTTCTGGCCGACGTGCTCGATGACGACGCGCCGCGTGCCCATGGCCCTTGGTTAGCCGCCGCACTCGAGCCCAAAGCCGGTTCTGGAGAGCTCTTGGTGGTGATCGCGACGCAAAGCACCGCGCAGGCCATGCTTAACCCGGTCGATGGGATTGCCAAGACCATTGGGTTGGCACTCAAGGCCGTGCGCGAGCGGCACGATCAACAGTGGCGGATCGTAAGGCTGGAAACGATATTGGACGTGGCGGCCCGCTGGAACCAGCATCACCAGGTCGAGTCGCTGCTGACGGACATGGCCGAGGCGGCTACGCGGATGGTCGCCGCCGATCGCGCCAGTATCTTTCTCTGGGACCGGCCCACACATACGCTCGTGGCCCGACCCGCCCTGGGAGTCAAAGAAGACGAGCTGCGCATTCCCGACGACGCCGGCATTGTCGGCCAGGTGGTGCAAACGGGCACCGCCATGCGCGTCGATCTGTCGAGTGGGCAGGACCAGATCAATCGCGAGGTCGACGCGAAGCTCAAGTATCGCACCCGCACCGTGCTGTGCGTACCGCTGCGCAGCCGGCGCGGCGAAACGCTGGGCGCGTTCGAAGCCATCAACAAGAAATCGGGCAACTTTACCGACGACGACCAGGCCACGCTGGTGGAAGTGGCCCAACAGGCGGCCATTGCTTTGGAAAACGTGCAGGAACGGCAATCGCTCTTGCGGTCGCGGCGGCTGATGTCGGAGCAAGCGGCCAAGGGAGCCCAGCTCATCGGGCAAGCGCCGGCGATGGAGGAGTTGCGGGCAACTATTCGCCGAGTGGCTGCGACGGATCTGGCCGTGCTGATTCTCGGTGAAAACGGCTCGGGCAAGGAAGTGGTTAGCCAGTCGATTCACTATCTCAGTGACCGCCGCGATCAGCCCTTCATCGCCGTCAACTGCGCCGCCATCAGTGAAACGTTGCTGGAGAGCGAACTGTTCGGGCACGAGAAGGGCGCCTTTACCGACGCCCACGAAGCGCACGCCGGCAAGTTTGAGCTGGCTTCGGGCGGCACCCTGTTCTTGGATGAAATCGGCGATCTCAGTCCGGGCGGGCAATCGAAGCTGCTGCGGGTACTCGAAGAAAAGCTTGTGGTGCGAGTCGGCGGCTCGAAACCGATTCACACCGACGCCCGCGTCATTGCGGCCACCAACCAAGACCTGGCGGCAATGGTGGGCGAAAAGAAGTTTCGCCAAGACCTCTACTTCCGCCTGAACGTGGTGACATTACAAGTGCCGCCTTTGCGGCAGCGGCCGGAAGACATCTCGCTCTTGGCAGAACACTTTCTGCAAGACTTCTGCCGCAAAGCGCGGCGGCCAATGCCGCGGCTGACTGATTCCGCCCGTCGCCGGCTGGAGTCGCACGCCTGGCCCGGCAACGTGCGCGAGCTGCGCAACATGATGGAGCGACTGGCCTATCTTTCGCCAACCGACGAGATCGACGCCAGCGACCCGGCCTTTGTGTTCATCTCGGCGCCCTCCGGTGGCTCGGCCCTCTTGCCGTCGTCGGGCGGGCCGTTGACCGAAGCGACCGATCGTTTTCAGGCGCATTACATTCAGCAGGCCATCGACCGTTGCCGCGGCAACATGCAGGATGCCGCCCAGGAACTGGGCCTGCATCGCTCAAATTTGTACCGCAAGATGCGGCAGCTAGGCATGTCGCCCCCTCGATGATTGTGTGGCACAGCGGCTGTGCGGTTGGTCGCCTTCGGCGGCCGGAAAACAGCCGAGGGCGGCTGTGACACATCATTTCATTCCCGGCGCCGTCGTTTAACCGCTGGGCCAACGGCCCGCGCTGTATTACACATCTCGAGAATCGTCCACTGCGCAGCGGCACCAGCCTTTGGAGTGCGGCGATTTATCGCCGCGTTTGTCGGTCGCGGAGCGACCTTTCTTTTGTCGCGCCGGTTGTTGGTCGCTGGCCGACGCATCAAAAGAAAGCGGCTCCGCCGCAAGCCAAAGCGGCGATAAATCGCCGCACTCCAAAGTGACGATCGAAGCGGACACTAAAGCCGACTTAGCTCTCCGGAGTTTCTTTCTGACAAAATCGCCGCCTGCGGCCGACGCTCTCAGCCAACGGCAAGGTAGACTTTTGCGTTCCCTGCACGCGTCCCGATGACTGGATCTGGTATGAGCACCGCCGTTCTCGAACCGCCGCACAACTTGTTGGCCACGATATTATCCGACGAATCGTTCAAACCGGCAGAAACGGCCTCACTGGCCGAAACGGGCCTGAGCGAGTCGCTGCTCGACTCGCTGATTCTGAAGTACCTGTCAGTGGCCGGCACGGCCACCGGCCGGGCAATTGCCGACGAGCTCGGCTTGCCAATGGGAATCGCGGAACCGTTGCTGCACAAGTTGCGAAACCGGCAGTTCGCCTTACACACCGGCTCCGCACCGCTCAACGACTACTATTACGCGCTGACCGACCAGGGCCGGCAACGTGCCCAGACCTGCCTCGATGCCTGCGCTTACGTTGGCGCGGCGCCCGTGCCGTTGTCTGACTACGTGGTCTCCGTCGAGGCGCAGACCATTCGCGGCGAATCGCCCAAACGGGTACAGCTCGAAGAGGCTTTTCGCGACGTTACCATCGAACCCGATTTGTTCGATGAACTGGGGCCGGCCATCAACTCGGGGGCGGGCATGTTTCTCTATGGCTCGCCCGGCAATGGCAAGACCACGCTCGCCGAACGCATCACGCGTTGTTTTGGCCAGCACATCTGGATTCCACGCACGCTGATCGAAGATGGTCAGCTCATCAAGCTCTACGACCCGGCCTACCACCAGGCGGTCGAAGAGTCGCCCGGCAGTTTTCTGAAGCAAAGCGACTTTGATCGCCGCTGGCTCAAGGTTCGCCGTCCCACCGTCGTCGCCGGCGGCGAGCTGACGTTGGACGCCCTCGAAATTCGCCACGACGCACGGGCCAACGTCAGCGAAGCGCCCTTGCAATTGAAGAGCAACTGCGGTTCGCTCTTGATCGATGACTTTGGCCGGCAGCGGATGGCGCCGGGAGAGCTGCTGAATCGCTGGATCGTGCCGCTGGAAAAGCACTATGACTTTCTGACCTTGGCTTCCGGCAAAAAGATCCAGGTGCCGTTCGAACAGTTGATTCTATTCTCGACCAATCTCGAGCCGGAAGACCTCGTCGATGAAGCTTTTCTACGGCGGATTCCTTACAAGGTTCACATCGCCGACCCGTCCGAAAGCGAATTCCACCGGCTTTTCGAGTTCTCTGCTCCCAAGCTCGGCTTTCGCTATCGCCGCGAATCGGTTGAATACTTGATCGAAAGACACTATCGCCCTCTCGATCGCGGCCTGCGGCGTTGCCATCCTCGCGACCTGCTCGGTCAAATCCGCAACTACTGCGTATATAACGAACTGCCTATCGAAAT
>DASSFG010000336.1:0-4073 GCA_035694685.1 Pirellulales bacterium | reverse complement strand
GCCGGCCTCGACGTGGCATTGGGCACAATTGGCGTGGAGATAGGCCCGTGCCCGGCGGTCGATCGGTTCTCGCTCATCATACGGATCGGGCAGCCGCCGGTAATGCTCAGGCGACCGCGCGAGCAGGGTTGAAACGGCCGCCGACCGCTGGCCGCGAGACGCCGTCGCTTCGGCCACCTGCTTCGCCGCGTCTTCGGCCGACATGCCCGAGGCGCGAAGTTGTTCGAGCAAATACTCACTGGCTTCAGCCTGGTAATCGACACGCAGCAGCCCAAGGTGCTCGAACACGCGCAATTGATTGTCGACCACGCCGCCATAGTCGGAATCGCCGCCGTAATCGAAGTCGCGGTTGAGTTGTTCCGTGGACACTCCGAGCACGAAATTGGCGGCACGGCTGTGACATACCATGCACTCGCTGCGACTGGGATAGTGCCAGGTTTGCCGCCGCCCGCCACCCGCCGTGCCGATGACAAACTCTTGGTCGGCGCCATCCTTCTCGACCAGCACGGCATCGGTCTGTTCGTCATTCCAACGATACGAGTATCCGGCCCATTCGCCCTGTTGCCGCGTCAGTAGGCGGGTTTCGACCCAGCGCCGCGACCGCGGTTGGCCCTCTTGCCTTTCGAGCGCAAACGACTTGACCAATACGGTCCCTTCGGGAAGTTCCCAAGTGCGATCGCGGCTAAAGGAAATCCGCGAGGGAACATCACGACCGTCCTGAGCCATGGTGGCGGGCAAGACGAGCCAGCGCGCTTTGTGCGCACCGTCGGACCAGAGCGGGGCATTGACATCGTAGGGAATTGCCCCCGGCTGCATTCGATGATCGGGCACCGAGCGAAAGAGGCCGGTCTCGCTGAGGCGGCGGGGAAAGGTCGCCTCGGTGTTCTTGTCGGCGTTCGGCTCCAAGGTGTACAGGCCGCCTTGGCCGTCGCCGCGATGGTCGGCGATGAGCAACTCGCCATCGGCGTCGACGGCAAAGGCCGTAATGGCCAGGCTGGTATCCGCCAGCTCCTTGTGCCAGACGACTTTCTCGCCATCGTGGCGCAGCCCCCAGATTTTGCCGGTTGAATAGTCGCCATAAAGATAGGCGCCTCGCAACTCCGGCAGCTTGGCTCCATGGTAGACGACGCCGCCTGTCAGCGAACGCGCTTCCGAGTGCGGGTGCTCGGCGGTAGGCGGCGTGCGCGGAATGTCCGCCAGTTTCCGCTCTAAGTAGAAGGGGTGGCTTCCCTCGAAAACGCTCCAGCCATAATTGGCGCCGCGTGCCAGCAGAAAGACGTGCTCCCACAAGTCTTGGCCATTGCTGCCAACCCAGATTCGCCCAGTGGCGGGGTCGGTCGTCATCCGCCAGGGGTTGCGCAGGCCGAAGGCCCATGTCTCCGGCCGGGCGCCCTTCGTATTCACGAAAGGATTGTCGGCGGGCACTGAATAAGGTCGCTCGGCCTGGGGGCGGTCGACGTCGATTCGTAACACCTTGGCGGTGAGCCGGCTCAAGTCCTGGCCGACCACATCGGTGTCTGAGTCGGAGGTGCCATCGCCAGACGTGATGTAGAGCATTCCATCGAGGCCAAACGTGAGCGCGGCGCCATCGTGCCCCGCGGAAGGCCACTCAAGAATGGTCAGGGCTAACGCGGGATCCAAGTCGTACGGCGGCTCGCGCCCAACTTGATACCTGGTAATGCGCGTCGCGCGCCGGCTGCTGCCCGACTGTGTGTTCCAGCCGACGAACACTTGGCCGTTCTCACGAAAATCGGGATGAAAGGCGATGGAGTAGGCGAGTCCCTCGTCCAGTTGCAGCAGCGTTTCCAGACCCAGCGCGCCTGGCTCGCCCGTCATTCGCGCGATGCGAGTCGGCCCATAAGCGGAACCTTGGTCGATGATCCACAATTTGCCGGTGCCCGGCTCGGCCGTCACAAAGACGGGGAACGAAAGAGACAACTCGGCGAGCGCGCGTTGAGCGCGGTAAGGCAGCGGTGGATCGGGCGAGCCGATCACCCGCGACGTCGTGACCGGCAGATGCGATTCGATGCCGTAAGGCCGCAGGGTCGTCTCTTTACTAGGGCCCTTGAATATCAACGTGGCATAATCCTCGTGGTGGTGAAAGTCGGGCGGTTGTGAGCGGAGGGTCGCACAGGTGGAAAGTTCGGGGCCTTCAAAGTCGACCGAGTAGTCGGCGCGGCAGAGGGCAAACTTCCATGCCTCGCCGTCGTTGGGGCGGCCGCCGGTGCGCAAAAAATCGGTCCAAGGAATACGGCCCTCAACCGACCAGCCGGCGTCGCGATCTTGCCAGCGATTCAACGTGCCATCGAGCACGACTTTGGCCTCGACGTGAAACGCCGCGTCGGCCTTAAACCGCCGATAGCCGCCGCTGCCTCGGCGAGGAAGGAACATGTCCAGCACGGCACCGGCCGCGTTCACCTGAAACTCGTAATAGCCAGGCGCCTCGTCGGCCGGCTTGAAGAATAATTCAAAGACGTCGTTTTCCCAGAGGACGGCGTCGGGCAGGTTGGCATCGGCATAAAGATCCGAGTCAACCATCGTGGCGAAGAAATACAGGTTCTCGCGATCCCAGAGCAGTCGTGCCCGCGTGGCGGTTTTTGCTTGCCGTTCAGCTTCTCCGAGCCACGGCAAGGAGAACTTTTCGATGACCTGTGCTTTGGCCCATGCGGCTTCATCGGCCTTCCCGTCGATGGTCATTTCGCCGTCGGCCCAGCGGCACTCAAAGCTTGCTGGCCCCTCCTCCGCGAGCAACACCGCTTCAACGAGCGACAAGGCGATCGAGAGCGCGATCGCCATCCGTCGAATTCGGCTTTTTAATGTGTTGGCCATGCTTGGCATTATACGTTCTCTTTGATGCGGCCGGCACTGATCGTGCGTCCGGCCTCCCTGGCGAGTCGCCATCGACGGCGAGTTTGAGTCGTTCGGCGGCAAGACGCTGGCAAGAATGCTCCTTGCTGGATGCGATTCATCCGGAAGTAACGACATAACGGTGGTTGGGCGCCAAGCAGAAGCACCTCGGCGTTTCTGTGGCTGATGATGCAGTCGAAATGATTGAGTAGGTCTCGCCCCATGACACTCAGGTCAATCGCGGTATCGTCCAAAAAGGCGGCGAATTCGCCTTTCAAGCGGACGACCGTGCCCTGGTCGGAAAGCACCTGGATCACCGCCTTGACAAGCACGAAACCAGCTTCGCCGCCGACGCCGACGACTTTGGTTTCGCTCGTCGTTACTGCTGGTAAAGCCAACTTGCGTGCGAGATGCGCGCTGAACACGGTCCGATCGGCGCCGATATCGACGAGGAACCGCTCGTAAAAGGCGGCATCGTTTTGCCCGACGACGTGCGCATCGACAACCGGCCTTGAGACGCCGTCGTCACAGGCCAGCCAGTACCCGTCGATTCGCATAAGCGCGTGGCCCTACCGTCGCAAAAACATATTGCACAAAAGCGCCGTCGTCGTCTGGATGCGCATGCTTGGCGCTGGCCCATGCTTCTTCGGCGCTGTCAGCCACGAACGCCTCCTGGCCTGCCACCGCGACAAAGCGGCCTCGCGCGCCCGGCAAAAGCTCATGCCAATGCGCCGCCAACCACTGGCTGTTTTGGCGCCCGCGCTCAAATTGCAGGCGGTTGCGGGCAATTTCGTCCGGATCGCGGATTTCTTCGATCGTCAACGATGCCTCGGCCATAAAACGCTCTCGCCTCAAAACGATGAACCTACTATCCCAGTATACCCGGCGACTTGCGTCTTTGGCGACAACAACGACGGTTCGAGGCCCCGTCGCCATTGCGCCCGGAGGAACACCTATGCAATAGCCGATTACGTGGATCACGTGGGTCGGTCAAGGATGGGCTTCTTGTTGTCCTGGCAATTGCGGCGGCTTATGCGATTCCACCCCTCGGCTGATGCGAACCAACAGCACGGTCTGTCGACCGGGGATCGTGGATATCGGCACACAACGGGGCGTGCCGAGAACGCACCGCGCGGTCGTCTCAACCGAGCGCTTTGAAATAATCGGCTTCCCCGCATCGAGATCGAGCCCGGTAATCGGCTCACGACCATCGAGCGTCGCCTGAG
>DASSFG010000335.1:0-15285 GCA_035694685.1 Pirellulales bacterium | reverse complement strand
TCGCGGTTTACCTTGCTTGGCGCGGCAAGGTCCGTGCGGGCGCGCTGCTGGTTCTGGTGGCCGTGCTGCTGAACGTCTTGCCCGACTTCGTTTGGCCGCAGGCCGGCGGCGGTTCGTATCTCGGCGATTGGATCGGAACCTATATGGTCAAGGTCGGACAAAGCGCGCCGGGCATTTGGGACAGCGACTTGATCCTCAACCAGTCGCTCTCGGGACTCATCAATCGCCTCGTTCAGTCGGGCATTCCGCTCACCGCGGAGGAGCTTCCCTCGGCTCTTGCCAAACTGCCTGAGAGCACGACGCTCGCCATTCGGCTGCTGACCTACGGAGCAGGCATGGGCCTGTTGGTCATAACGGCCTGGCAATTTTGGCCTGACCGCCTGTCGCCGACCCCTCGCTCTGCTGCCCGCGGTAACGAGGCCGCTGGGGATGCTGTCGCGGCAAATGGTGCAAACCTTCAAACGGCCGTCGAAGCATCAGCAATCATCTGCTTGATGCTGCTGTTGAGCCCGATGTCGAGCAAGGCGCATTACGTGGCTTTGTTGTTGCCGTGCTTCGTATTGACGCGGGCGTTCGTTGAAAACCGCTTGAACCGGAAGCTGTGGCTGCCGCCGCTTGTCGTACTCGGCCCACTGACGGCCAAAGGCATTACGGGCAAAGCGCTCGGCGACCTGATGCTGGCTTGGGGCTTTCCCACCTGGTTCGCCTTGCTGTTGCTCGTGGCAATCTGGCGGCTCCCCGCAACGGGGTTCTTTACAGCATCGCGGCAACGCGGCATACTACCTTCCCTGCGCGTGCTGGTGCGCAACTGAGGACCCAAGGAGCGGACACGGATGGCGCAACTTTCGATGAACGAGATGACGACCTATCGCTGGTCGTTCGAGCAAGATGTCGCCGAGTACGTGGCGGCGGGCATACGCGGAATCGGCGTCTGGCGGCAAAAGCTGGCCGATTACGGCGAAGAAAAAGGGATGGAGCTTTTGGCCGAGAGCGGCCTGGAAGTCTCCAACCTGTTGTGGGCCGGCGGCTTTACCGGCAGCGACGGCCGCACCTTGCGGGAGAGTGTCAACGACGCCCTGGAAGCGATCCGCCTGGCCGCCGACCTGCGGGCCGGTTGCCTGGTGGTCTACAGCGGCGGGCGCGCGGGGCACACGCATAACCATGTCCGCCGGCTGGTGAAAGAGGCGCTCGCTGAATTGCTGCCGGCGGCGGCGGAGCACACGGTGACGCTGGCGATCGAGCCGATGCACCTGGGCTGTGCCGCCGAATGGACGTTTCTCACCAGCATCGACGACGCCTTGTCGCTCATGGACGCGTTCGACAGCCCGTGGCTGAAACTGGCGTTCGACACGTATCACTTCGGGCAGCAAGAGGGAATCATCGAGGAGCTGGCCGTGCTGGCCCCGCGCATTGCCGTGGTTCACCTGGGCGACTGCAAAGCGCCGCCGCGCTTGGAGCAGAACCGCGCACGGCTGGGCGATGGCAAGGTCCCGCTCAAAGAAATCTTCGCCACGCTCTCGTCGGCCGGCTACGACGGCTACTACGACGTGGAGTTGATGGGTGAGGAGATTGAGATTTCCAACTATCGCGACCTGCTCGAACAATCGAAGCTCGCCTTTTCGCAGCTTGCCGGCTGTCCCGCCGCACATCGTTGAGCCGCACCTTAACAAGTAGTGCGGCAGCCCCAATACGGGGCTGCCGCACCATTGGCGCCGGGTCGCCGGTTTAGCGGCAAGTGCCTACTTGTTTTGCGGGCCTTCGACGTGGATCATCCACGTCACGCCGAAACGATCGCACACGACGCCGAAGGCGGGCGAGAAAAAGGTTTTCGTAAGCGGCGCCTGCACGTTTCCACCGTCGGCCAACGCGCCGAACACCTGTTTGGCCTTGGCCTCGTCCGGGGGATTGATGGCCAGAGAAATACCTTGAAAGGCCGGCTTGCCGGACGAGTGGCAGTCGGAGGCCATTAGCGTTGTGCCGCCGATGCGGAAACTGCAGTGCATGACCTTGTTTTCGCTGCCGGGCGGCATCGTGCCCGAAGCGCAAGGCTCGGGGCTGTCCTTGAACCGCAGCATCATTTCCACCTCGGCGCCGAGTGTGCGGCGGTAGAACTCCAATGCCTCCTCGCAGCGGCCGTCAAAATTCAAATAAGCTCGGACTTGCATCGCATCTCCTTTCAACATCGGTAAATAGAACAAACAGGCAGTTACTTTCTTCGGGCCTCAAATCCCAGTTTCACCAAATAGTCGAACGACCAGCGGCTAAATCGACAGCCTTGTTGCTCGCCGACTTCTTCGCTAGCCTGACCATGTTGTACGGTGCTTTGCGGCGAAAGGTTTGCAAACGCCGCCATGGCCCATGCGCCCGTAGCTCAATTGGATAGAGCAGCGGACTTCTAATCCGCAGGTTACAGGTTCGATTCCTGTCGGGCGTGCTTTTAAGCCCTCGATTACCGCACCAACGTGTGCGACTCGGATTAATCGTCTGGGCGATGTGACTTGACACGCATATAGTTTACGTGTAAACTAATTCAGGTGAGCGAACGAGAGCCCGAACAACCATGGCGAGCCGGCAACTACAACACGAGCTCAAGAAAAAACGGCCCTTCGAGTCGGCTGAACAGGAAGCCGCACTGAGCGTCGTGCGGACCAGCGACCAGCTTCAGATTCGAGTCACTAGGCTGTTTCGACAATACGGCCTGACTCCTTCGCAGTACAACGTCCTACGCATTTTGAGGGGCGAAGGAAAGCCGCTGCCCATCTTGGAGATCGCCAGCCGCACGGTCACCGTTGTACCGGGCATCACGGGCCTGATTGATCGACTGGAACAGGCCGGTTTCGTCAACCGGTTGCGCTGTGAAAAGGACCGCCGGATCGTCTACGTGGCGCTGACCGACCAGGCAGTCAAGATTCTGGCTGATCTGGATGAGCCGCTGCTCGACCTGCACCACAAACTGCTGGGCCATCTCACGCAGGCCGAGTTGAAAGACCTCATTCGCCTGCTGGAGAAGGCCCGTGGGCCCTGGAGCGACGGGGAAAACTGAGAGCGTTTTTTTCCCTATTTAGTTTATATATCAACGATATGCGCCTAAGCCATAGGAGACATTTATGATCCAGGTCCGCAAGGCTACCGAGCGAGGACACTTCGACCACGGCTGGCTCGACACCTATCACACGTTTTCGTTCGGAGATTACTTCGATCCAGGTTGGATGGGTTTTCGCTCGCTTCGGGTCATCAACGACGATCGAGTGCAACCCGGTCGAGGGTTCGGAATGCACCGCCACCGGGACATGGAGATCGTAACCTACGTCCTCGACGGCGCAATCGAACACAGGGACAGCATGGGCAACGGCTCGGTCATTAACGCCGGTGAACTGCAACACATGACCGCGGGCAGCGGCGTCCGCCACAGCGAGTTCAATCCCTCGGACACCCAATGGGTCCACCTTTACCAAATCTGGCTGCTGCCCCAGCGCAAGGGGCTCACGCCGAGCTACCAACAATTGGCCGTGGGCGAGGATGAGAAGCGTGGCCACTTCCGGCTGGTCGCCTCACCCGATGGTGCTGATGGCTCACTGACCATTCGTCAGGATGCCCGCCTCTATCTGGCCTGCTTGTCGCCTGGAGAAAACCTTGCCCACGAGATCGAGCCTGGCCGGGCAGCGTGGCTCCAGGTGCTGCGAGGAGGCGTGAATGTGCTCGGCCATGATCTTGCCGCTGGAGATGGTGCTGCCGTCACCGACGAAAACGCCATCTCGCTTCAAGTTACGGTTCCGTCCGAAGTTCTCCTGTTCGACCTTGCATGAGGAAAACAAGGCCGTCCAGCTCTTCCTTCACCTTCACCGGTACAATCAGCAAGGAGACTCGACATGGCAAATCCTAAGAGGCGAGTGGCGGAGAACGTGCCCGGCGACTTTTTCGTGGATGCAACGTGCATCGACTGTGATGCCTGTCGGCAGATTGCCCCTGCGGTCTTCGGCGAAGCAGCAGAAACTTCCTTCGTCAAAATACAACCGACTTCAACCGCCGACCGGCGGCAAGCATTGCGGGCGTTGTTGGTTTGCCCGACCGGCTCCATCGGATGTTCCGGCGACCGCGACGCGAAGGCTGTGATGAAGGATTTTCCGCTGGAGGTTGAGGAGCCGGTCTTTTACTGCGGCTACAACTCGCCCAAGTCGTATGGCGGCAACAGCTACTTCGTCAAACACCCGGATGGCAACTGGCTGATCGACTCGCCGAAGTTCATCAAGCCGCTCGTGCAGCAGTTGGAGGCGATGGGCGGCGTCAGCAACATCTTTTTGACCCATCGACACGATGTGGCCGATGCCGAGCGTTATGCCGAACATTTCCGCAGCCGGCGCATCATTCACCGAGAAGAACTGAAGTCGCAGCCGAATGCCGAAATGGTGCTCGACGGCGCTGGACCGTGGGAATTGGTTCCGGGTTTTCTGGCCATCGCCACGCCGGGCCACACGAAGGGGCACTGCGTCTTGCTCGTTCTGGACCGCTTCCTGTTCACCGGCGATCACCTGGACTGGGCCCGAGACGAGCAACGGCTTACGGCCTCGGAGGATTATTGTTGGTATTCGTGGCCGAAGCAGGCCGAGTCGATGAGGCGACTGGCCGACTATCCCTTCGAGTGGGTACTGCCCGGTCACGGCCAGAAGGTTCGATTGCCTGTCGCTGAAATGCGAGAGCAAATCCTTCGGCTGGCCGAAACGATGGTGTCGCCATCATAGAGAAACGAAATCGAAACGCCGCCATCCAAATCGTGGTGAGTTAGTTCACCGGGGAGGCTTGCGGCATCGTCGAACACGTCCGCGATCCCTTTGCTTCGGAACCGCCGCAATACCCCAGGTCAATGAAGCTCGTCGCCAATCTCGTTTTAAACAGAGCAGCGGCCCCGGGATAGTGCTCGTGCCGATTCGGGGTTGCCACGCCTGCCGGGGGCGGCTAACGTGTTGGGCCTTTGCCACGCGTCCCCGGAGAATGCAAAATGACGGTCAAATTCCGCTGTCCGAACGGCCACAAGCTGAAGTTTGAAGAAAAAGACAGCGGCAAAAAGGCAAGTTGCCCTCGATGTCACGCCAGCTTTTTGCTGCCGAGCCCCGAACCCCACGTTTCGGAGACGTCGATTGTGGCACTGCTTGGCAACCAGCCGTCTGACCGCTCGGTGATTGCCCATCCCTCGACCCCCGTACCCAGCGCCGCTGCCACGAAGATGTGCCCCAAGTGCAAAGCCCGCATTCGCGTGCGCTACCAGATTTGCCCGCATTGCCGCACTTACCTGCCGCTCAGCAAGCACAGCTAGTCCTATTTTCCGCTACCCGCCACCCACTGCAAGACCGACGGTCGAGCGTGGCGTCGGCTGAACCTCTCGTCCGAACCGCGTCTTGTGAATCTTCGGGTTCAAACAACGAAATGACCCGAACATTTTGCTTTGATAAAGCGCTGGAAAGCCTGACTACAAATTGCACCACGAGCGACGAGTTGCATGTCTTCTTTCGGCGAGCTGGCGACGCGCTGGACGGTGCGCTTAGCACTGACGGGCTATTTTATTGGGGCCGGCTGGCGGTCGCCAAGCAGTTCGCTAAGCCAGCAAAGAGTTGCCCGCCTCGCCTGGACGCTGGGCTGCGTGTTCTATCTGGCGCACGTGGCCTGCGCCTTTGAATACTTTCATCATTGGAGCCACTCGGCCGCCCAGAAAAGCACGGCCAAACAAACCGCCGAAGTAACCGGTTGGCATTGGGGCGGCGGCCTCTATTTTAACTACCTCTTCGCCGTCGTCTGGCTGGCTGATACCGTTGCCCTCTGGTTAAAGCCACCCGCGATGTCGGGCCGACGGCGATGGCCTGCAATGGCCATCCAGGCGTTCATGTGGTTCATGGTGCTTAATGCGACGGTTGTTTTTGGGCATGGTGCGGTGCGCTGGTTCGGCCTGGCGGGGTGCAGCGCGCTCGCTTTACGTTGGACATACACATCCGCCCGCCGTCGGGCCAATGCTCCTTAGTGCTTTACCCGATCTTGCGGCGGTAGGAGGAACGTAGCGCGGGTGTCGGGCATGTTGGTCTGCTCGCTGGTAGATCCGGCTGCCGTCGCCGTGTTGCCCGGTCAGCACCACCCTGCTATTGAAGTTCGTTGGCCGAAAGCCGCGCAGGCTGTTTCCGTGGATGAGCTTATGGCATAGATCCAGAAGGAAATCGTCAATGGCTGAATAGTCGATTGAGCGCATGACGTTCCTGCGCAAAAACAAACCCGCCGGTCTCGCAAGGGCGAGACCGGCGGGTCGAATATAGAAAACTGACTAATACGGCGTTTGCATCGGTGGGACTCCGGGGTACCCTCTGGGTGGCTCGTCCCACCCTACCTGACACCGATTAGTACAGGTCGTCACCACCGCCGTGGCCGGCGGCCTTCTTGCCTTCCTTGGGCTTCTCGGCAATCAAGGCATCGCTGGTGAGCAACAAGATCGCCACACTGGAAGCGTTTTGCAGCGCTGTTCGCGTGACCTTGGTGGGGTCGATGATGCCCGCCTTCACCAGGTCTTCATAGACCTCGGTGGCGGCGTTGTAGCCGAAGCTGCCTTTGCCTTCGAGCACCTTCTCACAGACGATGCCGCCGTCTTGTCCGGCGTTGTTGGCAATCCACGTGAGCGGCGACCGGCAGGCACGCTTGACGATGTTGTAGCCCACCTCCTGGTCGTGCGTCAGGCCCTCGGGCTTGCACTGGGCCGAGGCACGCAACAGGGCCACGCCGCCGCCGGGAAGAATGCCCTCTTCCACCGCCGCACGCGTGGCGTGCAGGGCGTCTTCCACGCGGGCCTTCTTCTCCTTCATCTCGCTCTCGGTGGCCGCGCCTACGTTCACCTTGGCCACGCCGCCGGCCAGCTTGGCCAGCCGCTCGTTGAGCTTCTCCTTGTCGTAGTCGCTCGTCGAACTCTCGACCTCGCGGCGAATCTGGTCGATGCGGGCCTTGATGTCGCTCGAGCGGCCGGCGCCTTCGATGATCGTGGTGTTGTCTTTGTCGACCACCACCTTCTTGGCACGGCCCAAATCGGTGATCGGCATGTTCTCCAGTTTGATGCCCAGGCTCTCGAAAATGGCCTGGCCGCCCGTCAGAATGGCGATGTCTTCCAGCATCGCCTTGCGGCGGTCGCCGTAACCAGGCGCCTTGACGGCACAACACTTGAAGGTGCCGCGCAGCTTATTGATGACGAGCGTCGCCAGGGCTTCGCCCTCAACGTCTTCGGCCACGATCAATAGCGGCTTGCCCGCGTTGACGACGGCTTCGAGAATGGGCAGCATCTCCTTGACGTTGGAGATCTTCTTCTCCATCACCAGGATGTAGGCGTCTTCGAGCACGCACTCCATCTTCTGCGGATCGGTGACGAAGTAGGGCGAGAGGTAGCCGCGGTCGAACTGCATGCCTTCGACCCACTCGATCTCGGTCTTGAGGCTCTTGCCCTCGTCGACCGTGATGACTCCGTCCTTGCCGACCTTCTCCATCGCTCCGGCCAGTTGCTCACCGATCTCGGTGTCGTTGTTGCTGGCGACGGCGCCGACCTGCGCCATCTCCTTCTTGCTCTTGATCTGGATCGACATCTTTCGCAGTTTGTCGGTGATGTCGTCCACGGCTTTTTCAATGCCTTGCTTCATGTGCAAGGGATTGACGCCCGCCACGACGGCCTTGAGGCCCTCGTTGAAGATGGCTTCAGCCATGACGGTGGCCGTCGTAGTGCCGTCGCCGGCGACGTCGCTGGTCTTCGAGGCGACCTCGCGGCCCATACGGGCGCCCATGTTTTCGTAGACGTCTTCCAGGTCGATTTCCTTGGCCACGGTGACGCCGTCCTTGGTGACGGTGGGTGAGCCGAAGCTCTTCTGCAAGATGACGTTGCGGCCCTTCGGACCGAGCGTCACCTTGACCGCCCTGGCCAGTTTGGAAACGCCGCGGCGAATCGCCTCGCGCGCCTCTTGTTCGAATGCGATGGTCTTTGCCATGTCTGATTTATCTCCAAATAGTTTGTGAGCTAGTGGTGGTTGTATCGTGCACGGGGTGGAGCGCCGACTCTAAATGACGAATGACGAAGCACGAATGACGAAAGAATGACGAATGACGAAGCACGAACAGTTTGCCGGCACATTCGTCATTCGGGCTTCGTCATTCTTTCGTCATTCGTCATTCCGTCATTCGTCATTGGTGCTGCGGCTCCGCAATGTTTGCGGCCTCTACTCGATGACGGCTAGGATATCGTCTTCGCGCATGAGAAGCAGCTCGCGGTCGCCGACTTTGAACTCGTCGCCGGCGTAGGAGCTGAACAGCACGCGGTCGCCGACTTTCACTTGCAGCGGGGTGCGCTGGCCATCATCGCGAAGCTTGCCATCGCCCACGGATACGACCGTGCCGCGGGCGGGCTTGTTCTTGGCCGTGTCGGGCAGCACGATGCCGCCGGCGGTCGTCGTTTCCGACTCTTCGCGTTCCAGCACCACGCGGTCGCCCAACGGCTGGAGTTTGAATTCTTTGCTGCTCGAAACCTTCTTCTTTTCTTTCATCGCGACTGCCATGACTTGGGATGCCTCCGGATCTCCTAGGAATATTAAGGTATTGTCACGCCTGATCAGCCACGACCGTCACATGGCCTGGCCTGCCAATAATGCGCAATCGAAGCGCTGGTGTGTGCTCGATAAGCAAGCGGCGCGCCATGACCGACGTGAATAGCGCAAGAGGTTACCGATAAAGAACTTGTGCCTTGAGACTCTATGGGAAGCGGCCGAATGCTCCGTTTGAGTCGCGCGAAAGCCGCTGCCGTTTTGACAGGTGCAGTTGCCGACGGAGTGCGGGATCGATGTTCCCGTGGGTCGCCGAGCAATCGTTCTTTCCATTGAGCAGAACTGGTTATGCAAAAAGAAAGCGGCTCCGCCGCAGAGTGTAAGCGGCGATAAATCGCCGCACTCCAAAGTGTCAGGCGGCCCGAGGAAAACCCGGTTCAACTTGGGTTGGCTCGTCGCGATGCTCCAACTCGCTATCGTCGCGAACGACCAGCGAATAGAGAGCGGGCACCACGAACAACGTCGTCAGCAACCCGGCCAGCAAGCCGCCAATCACGGCGCGACCCAACGGTGCGTTGGCTTCGCTGCCGCGCGCCATCGCCAGCGCCATGGGCAACAGCGCGAACAGGGCCGCCAGCGCGGTCATGACGACCGGGCGAACACGAATCGCCGCCGCCCGGCAGACGGCTTCCGTTGGAGTCAAACCGTCGGTTGCACGTAGGTTCTGGGCGAAGTCGATCATCAAGACCGTATTCGAGACGACGATGCCGATCATGAACGTGATGCCCAGCAGCGATTGCACGTTGAGAGCGCTGCCTGTCACGTAGAGCATCAGCACGACGCCTACCAGGCCGATCGGCACGGCAAACAGAATTACCAGCGGCGTGACATAGGACTTGAAAAGGGCCACCATCAAAAAGTAAATCAAGAGTGTCGCCAGCAAAAGTCCGGCGCCGAGGTTGCGAAACGTATCTTGCATGCGTTGGTATTCGCCGCTGAGCAGGATGCGGCTGCCCGCCAGCGGCTCGCCCGAGACCGGGTCGAACGGCGCCCAGGTGTCGCGGCCGGTGGACTGACCGAAACGCGCGAGAATCTGCGAGACGTCGTCGGCGACGTGTCCCAGGTCGCGGCCAAATACGTTCATCGTCAAGTCGATGGTGGGTTGCAGATTGGTATGGGTCACTTCAGCCGGCACGTCCACACGCCGCGCGTGCGCGACGTTTCGCAAAGGCACCGCCTTTTTCTGCACCGGGCTGGTGATTGAAATGTCGAGCAGCGTCTCCATCGACTGGATGGCGTCTTCAGGATACTGCACACCGACGAAGTACTGGTTGAAACTCACCGGGTCGATCCAGAAGTTTCGTTTGTTGAATTGAATGCTCGAGTTCGTGGCGGCTAATACGTTGCGCATCACGTCGGCCTGATTGAGGCCGAGATTGGCGGCCTTGCCGCGGTCCACTTCGATGACATATTGCGGATAATCGAGCCGCTGCAGGATGCGGCAATCGACGATGCCCGGCACCTTCGACACTTCGCCCTCGATGCGCTCAGCAAGCTGGTGCGCCGCGGGAGCGTCTTTCGACTCGATCCGCACGTTGATCGGCATCGATTTGCCTTCGTTCATCGCGCCACGGATCATCCCGCCTGCGTCGAACGCGAATTCCAGGTCGGACCATTCGGCGTCGCGTCTGAGGCCCGCGCGCAGACGCTCGATGTGCTGCTGCGACGAAAGCCGCCGGTTGGAGGTCAATTGCACCTTGACCACCGTGTCCATCGGTCCCGAATTGGGAGTGTACGCGGCCGACCAGTCTGGAGTGACGCCAATCTCGCTGATGACGGCGTCCAAGTCGTCGCCGATGGCGCGTTTGAGAAAATCTTCGACGGCGGCAATTCTCAATTCCGTTTCTTCAACGCGGGTGGCTGTCGCGGCCCGCACGTACATTTCAAAGGCCCCGGCGTCGACTTCCGGAAAGAACTCGCGTCGCAACCGCGTGCCGAACACGGCCAGCGTCACTGCCAAGAGGACGACGGCCGCGGCGACCGTGGTCCGTCGGTGCGCCATGACCCAGGACAAACGCCGCGTGTACCAGCCAATGGCGGCGGCGATGACGCGCTCCCACCGCTCAAACATCGTCACTCGTCTCTTCCGCCCATCGAATTCGTCGGCCTGCGCCAACGCATTGAAATGGTGAGGCCGCAGCCAGAAAGCGCATTGCACCGGCACGAGCGTCATGGCCAGCAGAAACGCCGCCATCATGGCCGCAGTGACCGACATGGCCATCGGCTTGAACAGGAATTGGCCCATGCCCGGCATGAGCGCCAACGGGGCCAGCACCAAGAGCGTGGCCAGGCACGCCACGAACACGGGCAGGGAGACTTCGCCGGAGCCAAACAGGGCGGCATCGCGAGGATTGCTTCCCTGGCCCAAATGCCGGTGCGTGTTCTCCAGACAGACAATCGCCACGTCGACCAGTGGGCCGATCGCCAACGAGAGTCCGGCCAAGGTCATCACGTTGAGGGTGTTGCCGGTGCAATACAGGCAGATCATCGCCGCCAGGATGGCGATCGGAATGGTCATTAAGGCGACGATCGTCATTCGCCACTCGCCCAGGAACAGCAGCACCACCAATGAACAGAGCACCGCGCCGAGCAGTCCTTCCTCGACCAGACTCTCGATCGAATGTCGCACGTAGACCGACTGGTCCATGACCACCTTCAGGTCGATGCCCGATCGCGTCAGGCGGGGCTTCATGTCAGGCACGGCCTGCCGCAAGGCATTGACCACACGCAGCGTGCTTGAGCCGGGCTGTCGATAGACGGGTATGTAAACCTGCCGTCGGCCATTTACGCGCACGATGTTCGTCTGGATGTAGCTCGAATCGGCCGGGCGGGCGACGTCGCGCAGATAGGCCGAGTTGCCATGCTGGGTCCGCAACGGGATGTCGCCCATGTCTTCGACGCGGCGGAACATCGAGTTGGAATCGATCGCGTAGTCGATGTCGCCGAATTTGGCGTCGCCGGTGGGCAGGAACAGGTTGTAATCGTCGAGCGCCTTCATCACATCCAGAGGGGCCAGATTGCGGGCCTGCATCTTGATACGGTCGAGATAGACCATCACGGCGCGAATCCGTCCGCCGTAAACCACCGGCGCCACCGCGCCGGGCAAGGCCATGATCATGTTCCGCACTTCATAGCGGCCCACGTCGTAGAGCGTTGATTCATCCTGTTCCTGGCTGTTGAGCGCCACCAGGCAGGTAGGCACGGTGCCGGTGGGGTCGAAGGGAAGAATCACCGGGGGAAGAGTTCCCGGCGGCAAGTTGGGGATGGCGGCCGAGGCCAGCGAATTGACCTGCGTCAGAGCCCCGTTGGGATTCACGTCGTCGCGGTAATAGTTGCGGATGATGCTGGCGCCGACGATCGAACGCGATTCTTGTCTCGCCGTGCCGGCGGCTTGTCCCGTCCAACGCTCCATGCGGTTGGTAATGTCTTTTTCCATGCTGCCCGCCGGCATGCCGCCATAAAAGGTAAGCACCTGGACCGCCGGGCTTCTGAAGACGGGCAAAATATCGACGGGGATGGACAGCGTGCACACACCGCCCAGCAGGACCACCGTCAGCATGAACACGATGACGGCGTGAGGATTGCCCAACGAGGCAACAATCAAGCGCTGCACGGCCAACCTCCTTGCGCACCGCAATCATTGGTGCGCATCGAGCGACGCAGAACCACCGGGACGCTCGCCTGGCGCCTTTAATACCGGCAAACCTGCTTATCGCTTTCGCCCGGAGTGAAGCCGCAAACGCTTTCTGGCCGATCGTTCGGCGCTGCGCATCGGGGCATCGCAATCCTCCGGCGATGATTTCCGCCTGGCGGCGACCGGAAAGTCACAGAGATATGAGGCAGCGCGACTTCGAAGGGGAATGGCAGCCGCGTTCGCCTGGTTTCGATCGCCTAACTCAATCTAGCGGAAGGCACGGCCGGTAGCAAGGAAAAAAACATCAAGTAGTTCCAAACTGGCACTAAGTAGACGCGCGGGAAGAATCTAAGCGCGGCACATAGGCGGTGGCTGGGGCAGAGACGCGGTTGCTCGACAGTTAAGTTCGCTTTGAGCGTTATGCCGCGGTGGCGGCGCTCCGGGGCATCGCTTGGCCGCAATGCCAAATCAGTCTTTTAGGATCCAGCAGGGCCAAGCTCTGCCCCAGCCACCACTCGCGGAGCATACTTTCTTCCGCGCGTCTACTTAGATGCAATGGGCAAGGGGCGTTATTCTCGTCCGGAGGGACTTTCGGCGTTGACTAGTTCCGGTTTGAACCACCCTGGCGAGCGGTCGATTTCCTGCTCCATACCGGGTCGCCGCGGGCGATCAAACGGTTCGAGCTTGACGGGTTGGCCCGTATCGGCCGAATGATAGAGTGCTCGCACGATGCGCACGTCGGCCAGGCCCTCCCAGCCATCGGGTTCCGGCGATTTGTCGGCGAGAATGCAATCCGAAAAGTAAATCAGTTCGGCCGCCACGTGGTCGCGCTTCGAAAAGCTTTGCTGTTTGCTCGAGCCATCCATTTGTGTGGTCAGCTTGAACTTGGCGTTCACGTCGTAGGCCGGATCGAGCCTGAGCCGGCCCTTCGTTCCCATAAGCTGATAGCAATCGACGTCGCTGGCGCCGAAGCTGGTGGTGAACGTGGCCAGCCTTTCGCCGGGGAACCGCAAAACGCAACTCGTCATTTCATCGACCTCGCGGAACCGCTCTTCGCCGTTGTTGGCGCTGAAGGCGACCACCTCGGCCGGCTCCTCGCGGAACAGATAACGAGCGGCGTTGATGCAGTACACGCCCAAGTCGTAAAGCGTGCCGCCGCCCAGGTCGCGTTGTAAGCGAATATTGCCTTCGACGACCTGCTGGCTGAAATCGGAGCTGAAGAAACGCAGGTCCCCGAGCTGACCCGACTGGGCGATCTCGATGCACTTCAAGTTGGCCGCCTCGAAGTGCAGCCGGTAGGCGATCATGAGTTTAACCTGGTTCTCATCGCAGGCGCCGATCATCTGCTGACACTCGTCTTCGGTCACCGCCATCGGCTTTTCGCAGAGCACGTGAACGCGTTGCCGCGAGGCGCGCAACGTATATTCGCAGTGCATGTTGTTGGGCAAGGCGATGTAAACGGCGTCGATTTGCCCGGTGGCCAGCATGTGGTCGAAATCGTCGTACGACGAGCGCAGCTCAACTCCGTACTTGTCGCCGACCTGGCTGAGCTTTTCTTGATCGCTTGATACAAGCGCGGCCAATTCGGAGTTTTTGGCGTTCGAAAAGGCCGGCAACACAAATTCCTGGGCGAAATAGCCTAAACCCACGACCGCATAGCGGACTTTTTTCTTCTTGGCCATAGCAAGCTCCCTGATTGCGCTAGAACGACGGCTGAAAGGGTGTCGCGGGAGCAACGATCGTGCCACTTGACGGAAGAGAGTTCATCAGCCCTTGGGCGTGAAGAAGACAAGGAGACACGGGGACAAGGAGACAAGGAGAGAGACGGTGGTCGCGTTGCACGTGTTTGCTCACGTACCTCCCTGTCCCCTTGTCTCCCTGTCCCCTTGTCTCCCTGTCTCCTTGTCTCCTTGTCTTGCGTATCAGTGGTGGGCCGGCGCTCGCTCCGCTCGCTTGTCCCACCCTACGGGGTCAGCCACCGGTCGAGATTCTCGCGCACGAAATCGCCGTCGAACCACTCGGCATAAACTCGCATTACGCGGTCAATCTCTTCCGCCTGGCCGGGGCTGAGAGTTTGCCGCGGATCAAGACACCAAACACCTTCCAACAGCCCTTGACGGCGGAGAACTTCGTGAACGCCGGGAATGCAACCGGCAAAATCATGGGCAGCGTCGAAGAGGGCAGCGTTAATGTCGGTCAGCGCTACGTTGTCCCGCAGTAATTTGCTCAGCAGCAATGCATCGCTCGGCGATTCGCCGGCCGTGACTCGATGGCATTCGTCGAGCAAACCGACGGCCGCCCGCGTGCCCACCGCCCATTGGCCGAGCAATCCGCCGACGATGCGCCGCTCGACGCTATGTCCCTCGCTTTCGAATCGAAACGGCGTAATCAGGTCGGCCACGATGTTGTCGTCGTTGCCGGTGTAGAGAGCAATGTCGTCGCGGCCCGCTTCAACGACGGCGCGGACCACATCGAGCGTTTGATAACGATTGAACGGCGCGATCTTGATCGCTACAACGCGCTCGATTTCGGCAAACTGTCGCCAGAACGAAAACGGCAACAAGCGGCCTCCGATCGCGGGGTTCAAATAAAACCCAAACACGGGCAGCACTTCGGCCACGCGCCGGCAATGCTCGACGAACTCGTCTTCGCCGACTGCGGCCAGGGCAGAGAGATTCAGCAAACCCGCGTGATAGCCGCACTCTCGGGCAAAGGCCGCCTCGGCAAGTGCCTGTTTGGTGCCGCCGCACACGCCGGCCACACGGATCACCGGTCGAGGGCACGTCGCCATCTCAGCGGACGCAAATCGCAACAGCGGGCGATACAGGCCGTGCTGTGGATCGCGGATGGCGAACTGCGTCGTGTGTACGCCAATGGCAATGCCGCCGGCGCCGGCATCAAGGTAGTACCGCAGCAACGCCCGTTGGCGGCGTTCATTCCACTTTCGCTGGGCATCGAGCGCCAACGGGCAGGCGGGGATGACAACGCCCCGTTGAAGGGCGCTTTGGATATCGGGGTCAAGAGTCGCCATGGCGATAGCCTAAT
>DASSFG010000334.1:0-5517 GCA_035694685.1 Pirellulales bacterium | reverse complement strand
CGACGTCCTATTTTGGGGAGCCGATAAGAAAGTCCGCTGGGCGCCAAAGCAACATCTCGTAGCGTGTATAGCCGACGCCCGGAGCCAACGCTCCGGAACCAGCGGCCGGATCACACAATCCGAGGTACGCGGTGCCCACTTTAGTACTGCGGGCTCTCGAAAACCGCGTTGCCACGGCATTGGGGTGGAGGGTTTTTTTTATGCGCCAAGATGCGATGCACCGCGGACCGACAAAATCGCTTTTGCCCGACGTGGCCGACAAACGCGACCGGCTCCTCGAGCTGATTGCGGGCTACGGCAGTTGCGCAGTGGCCTTTTCGGGCGGGGTCGACAGCGCCGTTGTCGCCAAGGCGGCCCAACTGGCCCTGGGCGATCAAGCGGTGGCCGTGACGGGCACCAGCGCCAGCCTCGCTGAGGGCGAGTTGGCCGCCGCGCTCGAACTGGCCGAACAGATCGGCATTCGCCACCAGGTGCTCGAGACCGAGGAATTCGGCAACGCCGATTATCTGCGCAACGCGCCCGATCGCTGTTTTCATTGCAAGACGGAGCTCTACACGCGGCTGGAAGGGCAGGCCGAAAAGCTCGGCGTGCAAGTCATCGTCAACGGGGCGAACCTGGACGACCGCGGAGACTATCGTCCCGGCATGCTTGCCGCCCGCGAGCACGACGTGCGCAGCCCGCTCATTGAGTGCCGTTTGACCAAGGCCGAGGTCCGCGAGTTGGCCGCTCATTGGGGCCTGCCGGTTTGGGACAAACCGGCCAGCCCTTGTTTGAGTAGCCGCATTGCCTACGGCCAGCAAGTGACGTCCGAGCGAGTCGCCATGATCGACCGGGCCGAACAGTTCTTGCGCGAACAGGGCTTTCGCGAGCTACGCGTTCGCTACCACGGCGACGACCTGGCCCGCATCGAAGTGCCCGCGGGCGAACTGCCCCGCCTGGCCGCGCCAGAGTTCCGTGAAGCGCTCGTCGGTCGTTTCCGCGAGCTCGGCTTCAAGTACGTCACGCTCGACCTCGAAGGCTTCCGCTCGGGCAGCTTGAATCAGATCATCGGCGTGGACGATCTTAAGGTCATTCGTCGTTAAGCGACTTCGTGCCGGCGGCGAAGTGGATTACGGTAGAGTACTTCTTCGAGAAATGCCTTCGAGCCCGGCCAGCCGCGCGGCCGCTCGTGGTGCCAATCGCGGTGCGTCGGCACGAGCGCGTCGTCGTAAGGCCAGGAGTGAAAAGGAACGTAGCCTAAGGCCCTCGTGAGCTTGTCGGAATTCATCGACACGTCGCCGGCACGCGGCGGAATGGGACCTGCCGCGGCCCGCGGGCAACCCATCAGATGATCGGCCGGGTAACCGCCCACCCGGTTGATGACCTGGGCGATCTGAAACAGGCTCAACGGTCGCGGTCCGCCGGCATGAAACAGGCCGGTCAGCCGATTGCCTAGCATCGTCTCGCACAGCTCGTTCAGGCAGTCGGTGTAGGTCGGCGTGCGGACCTCGTCGAAGTACAACGTGGCCGGCTTTAACTTCTTGAACCGCGATTGAATCCAGTCGATGGCGCCGGCGTGCCCATTGAAGCTGACGCCCATCGGCAAGGAAATGCGCAGCGTGCAGGCCCAGGGCGCCTCGGCCGTCAGCAGGCCTTCCGCGGCGACCATCGTTTTGCCATACACAGTCACCGGATCGGTCGGATCGTCTTCGCGGAGCCCGCCCGTCCCGTTGCCCGAAAAAACCAGGTCGACGGAAAGATGTACGAGCCGCACGTCGGCTGCGCCGATGACGGCCAGCAGGTTCTGCACACCTTCGACGTTGACGCGCCAGGCAAGCCGGTGGTCGAGCTCGCAGGCCCGCAACGCGCAGTTGCCGGCACAGTCGAGCACGCTGCGAAAGGCATAGCGGTCGAACAGCCGTTTCAGCTCGTCGCGATCTTCGGCATCGCAAGCGACGACGCCTTCGCCCACCAGACGGAAGTTGTCGCGCTGGCGAATACCCACCACCTGCCCCGGATACCGAGCGCGAAAGTAATCGAAGGCGTTATATCCGGCCACGCCCGCAATGCCGGTAATCAACAGCGGCAAGGGCGGCGGTGAGAAAGCAGGGCGATACATCAGACGTCGAGCTTGGGTGTGTGAGATTGCCGACAAAGTCACTGGCCTTCGGCCTCGGCTGCCTGCACGTATAACGGCAAGAACCGGTAGTAAACCTCGAGGCACAACGCGCCAAGGGCGGTGGAATAAACACGTCCACCGTGCCCGCCCCAGACCGGGTCGGGATCCCAACTGCCGGCCGAGTCGCCCTCGGTGCGCTGCGTGGCAATGAGCGTCGGCTCCAGTGCGTTCTTCCAGCGGTCCCAGTATTGGCCCTGCAATTGGAACATGCCGAGCGTGGCGTAATACCAATAATAGAAATTGCTCTGACTGCGGCCGGGCAAAACGGTGGCAATATAATTGCCCGCCTCATCACTGGCCCGATCGCTTCTTGCCAGGCCGAGAAACTGCCGGCAGACGAGGGCTTCGGCCGTCATGCTGACCGTGGCTCGTTCGCCGGCCACCTTCATCGGCCGATAGCTGGCCAGGCCGCCGTGTTTGCCCGACGAAACCGATTTGAGGAACCGCAACATGGCCGCTTTTGTGCTGGCCGGGACCTCAATGCCGGCCAGCTCGGCGCTCTTCAGCGCCATGAGCTGCCAGCCGAGTTGGCTCGTATCGCACACTGTTTCGGCCGGCTTGTAGCGCCAACCTCCCGAGTTGCGGTCTTGTGCCGCCAGGGTGTATTCAACGGCCTTTTCCACGGGCGATCGCAACCGTTCGTCTTGCGTCATGGCGTAGGCTTCGCTCAGCGCCAGGGCCGCCATGCCGTGGCAATACATCATGGCGTAATAATCGGCCTGGCCGCTGAGGTTGCCGTCAGCCCGCTGTGTGGAGATAAGAAAGTCGAGGCCGCTGGCCACGGTTTCACGATAATCGCCCTCCTGGTGCGTGTGTCCGTTTCCCAGAAAGGCGAGCAAGGCCAGTCCCGTCACGCCGTTGTCGGCATCGACGCCTACGCGGCCTAAATGCTGAGCGCCCACGCGCCGCTCCTGACGTCCCGCACCGAAGCGATCGGCGTCCCAGCGGCCGTCGGTGTGCTGATGGGCGGCCAACCACTTCAAGGCCGCTTTCACGGCGGCCTCGGTATCGGGCGAGCCACCATGAGAAGCAATGATCTCCGCCTTGTGCGGGGCCCGGCGATTTTCATATACCCGTGGCGCCTCGGCAGGCTCGTCGTTGGCGGGCCTGCGCGGCGCGAGCAGCGGATTGGCCACCAGGTCGGCGGCGCTCGCCGCGGGTCCATTCGCAGCCAGTTGAGCGGCACGCCCGGCCTCGCGGTTGACGATGGCGGACACGTTCGAGCCACGACGCATCTCGTCGTCCGTCGGCTGCCGGCTGTTGTCGCTCAACGATTCGGCATCGAGCGGCGTGTCGCTGCGCATCTGCCGATCGTTTGGCAGAACCGGCGCCAAGGGGCCGGGCTTGACCGCCGGCATCTCGATCATCCGCGGCAGGCTTGGCACTTCGGTCAACTCACCGGGCAAACCCGGAGACGACGAAGAAAGCGCCGGCGGCCCTTCGTTCTTGGGCGTCTCGGTTTTTGCCGGACCGGCCCTCTCGGCCAGGGCCGGATCGCGCACTTCGCGGCGGGTGGCCGCAGGCGCTTCGATCGCCTCTTCAGCCGTTGCTTCCGTCGGCTGTTCCGCATTGTCTTCGGCCAGCGAAGTCGGGTCGGGAGGCAGCATTTCGGCCGGCAGTTCGCTCGCCGACGTTTCGGTCGGCAGCAGTGCAGGTTGTTCGTGCTCCTCATCGAGCGGTTGGGCCTGCGGCTCAGCTTCGGGGCGATCGAGCGCCAGCTTGTCGATGGCCGGCGATTCAGTGCTGAAGCCTTCCCAAGGTTTGCTGGCCGATTGACCGGCATTGGAGTTTTTGGCCCCGTCGTCCGCGGGCGATTCCGCATCGACGATCGTCGTGCGGATGACCGGCTCGCTCGGCTCGGCGCCGACAATCTCGATGGTCGTCGCGTAGGTAGCGAGCAGGGCGTGGGTCAGCAGCGAAAGAATGATGCACTTCTTCAGCGGTTGCGAATGCCCCCAACGGGTGACCATCATTAACAGCAGCATGATGGTGACGATGACCATGCCCAGCCACACGATGCCCAACAGCAAGTGAGGACCGGTCACATAGTCGAGCCAGCGATCGAGGCTAAAACGCGTCATGATGCTTCGATTGTAGCGAATTTAGCGGTGCAAGGCGTTAGCCCAAGCTTATTCATCGGACCCCCGCCGCCTCCGCACGCACCCAACACGCCTTCTCCAGGGCCTTCCCAATCTGCTTGCGCCACCCATCCATCCAATGCGGCTCAGGTCCGATTAGACGCAGACCGCGCGTATAAATTTCCCTTTTCCTGAGGCTCTTCTTACTCGGCAAGAATGACCTCCGCCTGTTCCCTGTTCCCGTCTTGCCGCGCAGGGCGGTTGGTAATATCATTATTGAAGATTCGGTATTACCGCGAGGATGCAGCATGAACACCATTTCGCTCAAATTGCCGCCGGAGCTGCGTTTCAAGCTGGAGCGGGCCGCGAAACGGCGCGGCCAGAGCAAATCGGAAGTCGTTCGCGCTGCCTTGGAGCAATACCTGAACGGCGAACGGCCGATGTCGGCGCTGGAATTGGCGGGCGATATCGTGGGCTGTGGAGAAGGTCCCGGCGACCTGTCGACCAATCCGAAGTATATGGAAGGATATGGCGAGTGATCGAAAAGGTTCTTGCCGACGCCGGCCCCCTGGCGGCCCTGGTCAACCCGCGCGACGAATGGCACGATTGGGCGCGCAGCGAATTTGGCGAGCTTGTTCCTCCACTGCTTACGTGCGAGTCGGTGCTGTCGGAAGCGTGTTTCCTTGCTCGACGCGCGCACGGCGGAGAAGATGGCATCTTGCGATTGGCGGAGCGCGGCGTGATCGAACTCGACTTTAGCTTGAAGGAACAATTCGGCGAGGTAGCGGCCTTGATGCGCCAATATGCCAACGTTCCGATGTCATTAGCCGACGCCTGCCTGGTGCGGATGTCGGAGCTCGTGGCCGAGAGTGTCGTTATGACGCTCGACCGCGATTTTCGCGTCTATCGGCGCCATCGCCGGCAAAAGATACCCCTGCTGATTCCGTCCGAGTTGTAGGGAACAGGGATTAACTCTTTGCGAGCTTTTTCTGGCCCGCAACAAGCCACCGCCAACTGCCAAAATGGTAGCTCAAACTCGCGCGCAAGCGGTGTCTCAACGCCTTTCGGCATCAACGAATGAACTACTTGACAGTGGCAGGCGCGGGCCGCCTCAACTTGACTTGTTCTAACCCCTAGCCCCTAGTGCTTTGTCAAGGCTAAGTTTTCGGGTTCAAGCAACGAAATGGGTTCTGTAGGGAACGCACTCCGTGGCGTTCCGTGAACCACCAATTGACGATCCACCAGTGCGCGACGGAACGCCACGGAGTGCGTTCCCTACAG
>DASSFG010000333.1:0-7975 GCA_035694685.1 Pirellulales bacterium | reverse complement strand
GGCTGACGCCTCCCGCTCGCCACAGGCGAGCCACCCGCATGCGGGTACCCGACGTCAGTGTGCCGGTGGTGTCTGATTTTGACTTGGCTCGCGCCTCATGGCCGCGACGAATGGCCTGCACTACCGGGAGGCTTACGCCTCCCGCTCGCCACAGGCGAGCGGCAACACGTCAGTGTGCGGGTGGGCCATTGATGTCGTTGCGACGGGGCCAGCGGATTGAGAGGTAGAGAACGCCGGCCGCGGCCAACTCGGCAACGATCCACACCAACCGCGAAACGAGCGATGCCACGAGCGCGCCGTCAGCGTGGTAGATCGGCGTGAGCAGCGTGAGCAGAGCGGCTTCGCGCACGCCGAGGCCGCCGGGCAGGAACGAGAGAAAGCCACCCACCACCGACATGGCCACCGCGGCCGTGCAAAAGGCGATTTCCTTGAAGACGCCCGTCTGAGCCTCAAAGCCCGCGGCGTGGGCGGTGGCCCACAAGCTCAGCCCCATCAGCAGCCACCCCGAGGCAATTTGCAGCCAGCAGCCGACAAGCGAGCCATAGCGAATGTGTACCAGCCGCTCAGCCATTGCCGGATCGAGCTTGCCCGCACCGGTGAAGCGCACCAGGCGCCGGAAGACGTTCGGATTGGTTGGCCCCGAGACGATTAAATATAAAAGCACCGCCGCCCCAATGACGCGCGGGTCGTCGCGAAACCAGGCCACCAGAATAATGACCGCCATCGCCGCCCCAACCGACATCGTCGTGAGTGTCTCGAAGAACACGGCCACCGTCGCCGCCGTGGCAGTCGTGCCACCGGCGCGTAGCAGGCCCGCCCGGATCACGATCACCAACGCTTTGCCCGGCGCGTATTTGCCCACGTGGCCTATGTAATAAGCCCGCAAGGTCTCCAGCGGTCGAGCAGGCTGTCCCAATAAGTGCAGCAGCTTCCACCAAAACCGGCCGGGGCCAAGCTGGCCCAGCAGGTAGCACGCGCCGGCGGCCAGCAGCCAACCCGGACGGAGTTGGCTGACGTTCCAATGTTCGTCCTGCAGGTTCTGCCAGGCCTGCCAGAGCGTACGATGGATGCCCCAGGCGACCAGCGCAAGCAGGGCGACTTTGAACAGCCTCATTGCCCAACGGCGCACGTTTGGATCGCGAAGATTCATTTAGGCAAGGATGCCGTCGATCGGCTGCCCGTGGACGTTGGTGAGGCGGCGGCGGATGCCGTTATGATAGAAGGTGAGACGCTCGTGATCGATGCCGAGCAGCCGCAAAATGGTGGCGTGAAAGTCGTGCCATGTGACGGGGTTCTCGACGGCCCGCAGGCCAAAGTCGTCGGTCGAGCCGTAGGCCAGGCCATGCTTAAGGCCCGCGCCGGCCAGCCAGGTGGAGAAGCCGTACTGGTTATGGTCGCGGCCTTTGCCCAGCGTGTCGCCGCCGGACTGCGTAAACGGCGTGCGGCCAAACTCGCTGCTGAGAATCACCAGCGTGTCGTCGAGCATGCCGCGCTGGCGAAGGTCGGCGAGCAGTCCGGCCAGCGGACGGTCGATGCGAAGGGCTTCCTGGCTGTGATTGACCAGCATGTCTTCGTGGCCGTCCCAGTTGATGCGTGGCGAGCCGAACGCGCTGCCCGAGAAAAGTTGCACGAACCGCACGCCGCGCTCCAGCAGCCGACGCGCCAGCAGGCAACTGCGGCCGACATCGTTGGTTGCGGGCGAGCCAATTCCGTAAAGCTCGTGCGTGGCCGTCGTCTCACGATCGAGGTCAGAAACTTCGGGCACGGCGAGCTGCATGCGGGCGGCCATGTCGTAGCTGCGAATGCGGGCCAGGAGCGCGTCGCTCGCGTCGTGCTCGGCCAGATGACGCTGGTTCATTTCAGCCAACAGCCGCTGGCTGGCGGCTTCGGTGCGTGCGTCGATGGGCCGCGCCGGCGAAAGGTCGTGAATCGCCGGTCCGCGACTGCGGATGGTCACGCCCTGGTGCCGGGCAGGCAGAAAGCCGTTCGACCAATTGATGGAGCCGCCCGCCGGCACGCCGCGCGTGTCGGGTATGACGACGTAAGCCGGCAGTTCTTCGGTTTCGCTACCCAGCCCGAAGGAAAGCCATGCCCCCAGCACCGGAAAGCCGTTCAAGCGAAATCCGGTGTTGGCCTGAAAGGTGGCCGGCGTGTGGTTCGACGTTTCGGCCGTCATCGAGCGGATGACAGTCAGTTCGTCGGCGACCTCAGCCAGGTGCGGAAACAAATCCGAGACCCACAAGCCGCTCGCGCCGCGCTGGCGAAACTGCCAGTCGCTTTGACGCAAGAGTCCGACCTGCCCGAAGAAGACGTCGGGCTTTTCTCCGGTGGGCAAGGGCTGGCCGTGCAGGCGGGCCAATTCCGGACGGTAGTCGAAAGAGTCGACATGGCTCAAGCCGCCGCAGAGAAAGATGTGAATAGCCCGCGTCGCCTTAGGCGGAAGATGAGGCGGCGGGTCGTCGGCTTCGCCCGCCACGGTGGCGGCCTGGGCAGCATTTTGGCGACCGAGCAACCCTGCCAGTGCCGCTGTTCCCAGGCCAGCGCCGACCCACGAAAAAAAATCGCGGCGATTGGCAGCCTGTTGAAAAACGGGGACTGGCTCCGAGCAGTTCGACTCAATGCCGCGAATCAAGCATGTTGCGAGGTGCCTGTCCCCTTTTTTCAACAGGCTGCTGCGCTGAGCGATCGGCCTCGGACGGTGATCGGCTTCAATCGACATAGAGAAACTCGTTGCTGTTAAACAATACGCGGCAAAAGGAAGAAAGACCATGCTCGGCAACAAACGTCTGCGCGGCCGCCGATTCGTCGGGCCGAGCAGGACGGGCCAAGGCCAATCGATAGGCGTTGCCCACCTGAGCAGCGATGTCGCTCTCGGAATCTGCTTGCAATCGATCGGCGAAGCGGTCGGCCATACGCAGCACGAAGGCATCGTTCAACAGTGCGAGGGCCTGCAGCGGCGTGGTGGTAACGGCCCGTGCCGGGGCGATGGTCGAGGGGTCGGGGCAGTCAAACACGTCTAACAGCGGGCTAGTGCCCGAGCGGATTACGGTACGGTACAAACTGCGGCGCTGAAAGGTAAAGCCCTCAACGTCATGAACTTCATAGAACTGGCTATTGTTGGTGAAGGTGCGGAAATCGCGATAACCAGGGCCACCCAAGGTGGGATTGAGCTGGCCGGCGACCGACAAGATCGCGTCGCGCAGCACTTCGGCTTCCAAACGCAAGGGACTTTTTCTCCACAGCAGGCGATTGGCGGCATCGACTTTCGCAGCTTCCGCCTGGAATGTTGCCGAGCGGCGATAAGCGGCCGAGAGAACCATCTGTCGGTGTACCGCCTTGAGACTCCATTTCTGGCGAATCAGCTCTGCCGCCAGCCAATCGAGCAGGTCAGCATGCGAGGGCCGGCCGCCGTTGAAGCCAAAGTCGTTAGGCGTCTCAACCAGTCCGACGCCGAAATGATATTGCCAGAGCCGATTAACGATGACGCGCGCCGTCAGCGGATTGTCGGGCGACGTGATCCACTCGGCCAGCTTCTTGCGACGCTCGCCTTCCGGGGCGTCAGGCGGCAAGCCAAAGTCGGCCTTGCCGGCAGCCACCGCCGCCACCCCGCCGGCCGCCACGATCTCCGCAGGCTGACGTGTATCTCCGCGTTTGAGCAGGTGCGTGGCCTTCGGCTCGCTGGGAACCACCGCGTAGGCCGGCCCTCCGGCGAGCAATCGCCGCCGGATTTCGAGCCGCGACAATTCGAACGCCAGTTGGCGTCGCTCGGACCGTTCGCGCGGCGTCAGGGCCGCCCAAAGTTCGTCCTCGGAAATCTGCGTTGGCTGCAAGCCCGCCGCGGCGGCGACTTCTTCAGCGGTCAGCGCCCGATCGTAGAGCGCCGCACGCTCAATGGCGCCGACGAGGAGCTTATTTGCGGCCGGCGGAGCATGTCGCAGGCCGAAGACGACCTGGGCCTTGCCGGATTCGAACTTCTCAATGCCTGCCGCCTGATACGATCGGCCATAGACGAGGCCATTGCGGTAGACGGTGATCGTGTTGTCGCTGCCGTAGGTCACGGCGACGTGAATCAGTCGTTCCGCCGCCTCTGTTTCGGCTGCTCCGCCAACATCCTGAGTACGCACGAAAAAGTTGCTGCCGGCGACCCAGCGGCGCGGCTCTCGCTCGCCGTAGACGATCGAGTCGAACTTGGCGCCGTCGAACGTTTGGATGCCGATGACTCCGCCTCCTCGTTGATCGAGGTCGGCGAGCTGCACCCAGGCTTCCAGAGTTTTGGCAACCAGCGTGCGGTCGAGCGGTGCGGTGGCCGCGAAACCGTCGCCGCCCGGCAGAACCAAACGTCCGTTTTCAACCCTCGCCGCGCCGTGCAACTCGGCGTCGACTGTGCCCAATTCATCATGACCGTCGACGTCGAATTCCCAGCGGGCAATGGGTACGGGCATGTCCACTTTCGCCGGCCGTCGTTGGGCGAGTACGCGCTCGCGCACCGGAGCGTCAAGCGTTTCCAAGCGTGCCCGCAAACTGGCCTCGTTCGCTTCCAGAGTCGCCCGCAACTCGTCGCTGGCCGGCGACTTGCCCGGCTTCAGCGTCGGCCGTTCGCCGTGGTGAACGCCGCTCAGTGCGGCGGCCACGCGATAGTAATCGAGCTGCGAAACGGGATCGAATTTGTGATCGTGGCAACGGGCGCAGTTAACGGTCAGTCCCAAAAAGGTCTGGCACGTCGCGGTCACGAGGTCTTCCAATTCGTCCTGCCGCACGACGGCCTTCATCGCTTCGCTCTGTTGCGTTTGACCGACTTCATCCCACGGCCCGGCCACCAGAAAACCGGTGGCGATCAGGGCACGAGGATCGTCGGGCTCGAACACGTCGCCGGCAAGCTGCCAGCGGATGAACTCGTCGTAGGGCAGATCGTCGTTGAGGGCCGCCACGACCCAATCGCGATATTGCCAGGAGTTGGGGCGCAAGCGATCGCGTTCGAATCCTTGGCTTTCGGCGTAACGCGCCACGTCGAGCCAGTGCCGCGCCCACCGCTCGCCATAGTGCGGCGATGCCAACAGCCGATCGACCAGCTCTTCATAAGCGCGCGGCGAGGTATCGGCGATAAACGCCTCGACTTCATCCGGCGACGGCGGCAGGCCCACCAGGTCAAAGTAGAGCCGACGGATGAGCGTCCGGCGATCGGCCGGTGGAGAGGGCGACAAGCCCGCCGCTTCCAGGCGAGCAAGAATGAACGCGTCGATGGGAAGAAGATCGCCGTCTGCCTGCTTTGGCGCCGGCACCGGGGGCGCCAGGATCGGCCGCAACGACCACCAGTCGACGCCGGCCCGGCTGTCGGTGGTGTAGCTCAACCAATCGATCGGTCCCCCGCTCCAGGGCGCCCCAGCGGCAATCCATGTTTTCAGCGTTTCCTTGGCGGCGGCCGTGAGCTGCGGGCTGGCGGCGGGCGGCTTCCGCGGGGGCGGCATCTCATCGCTTTCCACGCGTTGCCACAGCAGACTGGCTGGGGCGTCGCCCGGCACCATCACAGGTCCGCTATCGCCTCCGGCCGCCAGGCCCTCGGCCCGCGTCAGGTCGAGCCCGCCTTTTTTATCGGAAGGATTGTGACAGCCGAGGCAATTCCGCGCCAACAGCGGTGCGACTCGCTCATTGAAAACCGTAGCCACCGGTGGCGGCTCGTCGGCGAGCATTTGGCCGGCGGCCGTCAGAAGGCCAGCGATAACGATGAAACGAAGGAGCCGCCTCGCCAGTCCAAACCAAGCAAGCCTACACCGAAGAAAGTCGCCAACAGAGCACATCGAGCGTTTCGGTTGCCAGCTAGGGGAGGTTCCGGACTGCGCCACTGCACCTGCGCCCTCTACCTGCCCTGTTCCAGAATATCTGAACGGCACGCCCCGAGCAAAGGGACAGCCGCGGGAAGGTCCGTGTGTTCGACAATCCGGTCCAAAGGTATCTTACGTTTGCTCTGTTTGACGGTGATTGACTGGCTCGCCAGGCATGAAAGTTATCGATCTGAAATGCACTGTTCGACGCCATGGAAAATGCCCAGCTTGACACCGAATGCACGGTGGGTGACCCTGACGAGTGTCGAACCGGGATTTTTCCAAGGAACGCATCCTATGTCGTCCTCCGTATTCACCGATCGAGCGCTCGCGACCGCTCGCCGTCAGGGCTATGAACCGAACGACTGCTGGGCCAGGCTGCCTACGGGCTATCGCTGGTCGGAAGTGGCGGCCGTGGCGGTCGACTCGCAGGACCGCGTGTTCGTGTTCAATCGCGGCGAACGTCCGCTGATGATCTTCGACTCGGACGGCGGCTTCCTTTCCGCATGGGGTGAAGGCGTGTTCGTGCGTCCGCATGGCCTCACGATTGGCCCCGATGGCGCCGTCTATTGCACCGACGACGGCGATCACACGGTGCGTAAATTCACGCCCGAGGGCCGCTTGCTGATGACGCTTGGAACCAGCGGCCAACGTTCGGCGACCGGCGCCACCAGCATCGACTTTCGCACCATCGAACGCGCTGGGCCGCCCTTCCATTATCCTACCAACGTGGCGCTATCGCCTGCCGGGGAAATTTACGTCTCTGATGGATATGGGAATGCCCGCGTGCATCGCTTTTCGGCACAAGGGAGGCTGCTTTCTTCCTGGGGCGAGCCGGGCGAAGCACCCGGCCAGTTCCGCGTGCCGCACGGAATTGCCGTCGGCCCCGAAGGCGCGGTTTACGTGGCCGACCGCGAAAACAACCGCATTCAGGTTTTCTCGGCTGATGGCGGCTACCTTCGCGAGCTAAACGACGTGGCGAGACCCTGCCAGGTGGCGTTTGACGCCGAGGACCGTCTGTGGGTGGCCGAGCTTGGCTACCGCGCTGGGATGTGGCCGGGCACCTGCGCTCCATCGTCCGACGCCACCGGCGGGCGGGTAAGCGTCTTCGATGCACAAGACAAACTCATCATGCGATTCGGCGGCGGGAACGATCCCACCGCGCCCGGCGACTTTTTTGCTCCTCACGATATTTGCATCGACTCGCGCGGCAGCTTTTACGTTGCTGAAGTGGCCATGTCGGCCGGTGGAAATCGCGGCTTGGTCTCGCCCGAATGCCATGCTTTGCAGAAGTTTGTCCGCGCGACAACCGCCGAGGGATAATAGCAGTTTAGGCGATCTTATGCTCGATCAACATCTTGCCGGCCAGCACGACGAACTTACCCGACGCTATTTCCTTAGCCTTGGCGCCGCCGGTATTGCGGCGCTATCTCAAGCGCGATTGTTCGCGGCGGATGAAGGTGAAAGTCAACTGGGCAAGGCCGTCGAAGACCTTCAAGGCAAATACATTACGCCGGATGACGACTTTGGCACTGTCGAACGCGGCGATCCGTTGCCGTACACACTGCCGCCCGAGCGGCTGCGAGAAGTGGGCCTCACGCGTGAGAGCTGGCGTTTGGAAGTCATCGCCGATCCTGAAAGCAATGCGCAGCTCGATCGGCCATTGTCGAAAGAGGCGGGGACGGCGCTCAATTGGGACGGCCTGATGAAACTGGCCGAGACGCGTGCGATCCGCTACCTGAAAATCATGACCTGCAACAATGGCAACTCGCCGCTCGGCATGGGCCTGTGGGAGGGCGTGCCGCTGCGCGAAATCGTCTGGCTCGCCCAACCCAAGGAGAACGTTCGCCACGTCTTTTACTATGGCTACCACAACGACAAACCCGAGCAGATGTTTCAGTGCTGGCTGCCCATCAACCGCGTGCTCGAAGACCCGCCCGGCGAACTGCCCGTGCTGTTGTGCTACAAGCTCAACGGCGAATGGCTGTCGGGCAAACGCGGCGGCCCGGTGCGCATGCTCGTGCCGGAAAGCTACGGCTTCAAGTCGGTCAAGTGGCTGAATCGTGTCTTGCTGACCAACAACCACCGCTCGAACGACACCTACGCCAACGGCAACAATGACACCCATAGCTGGCTCAAAACCTTTGCTCGATTTG
>DASSFG010000332.1:0-8923 GCA_035694685.1 Pirellulales bacterium | reverse complement strand
AACTAGGAGAAGATCGAGGACACTGAACGCTTCCTCGTCATGGAACACGAATAAAGTTCTGCCGCCCGGCGACTGAGAGAGGAAATCGCGATGGGGGACGCGAAACGACCTTCCGTCGGCAACGTGGATCGTGAACGGCTTAAAGGGAATAGCCTGGTGGATCGCCCGCAATTGCTCGACTGTCATGAGAGGTTCCCCTTAGTCTGGCGCCCGATAAGCTATCCGCGCATCCTCCGCACTACCTCCATGACCTCTTCGTGCGTCCGGCCGTTGCCTGCGCGGGAAGTCAACTCGGCATCGCATCGCAACGCCCTTTGAACGGCATCTCTCTGCTCGTCGTCGATAGCGACCGTCAGATCCTCAGCGATGCCTTGCCAGAGTTCCTGCGCGAGAACTACGCGATCGGCCAACGGAAGGGCCGTGAGTTGTTGAACAAGGTCATCGCGTTGCATGTTTTGAGGCTACGTCCGCAGTGGCCGTTGGTCAAGCGCCCGCATCGTTCGTGTCTGGTGGCTGTCCGAACCATGTTATTTCGCCTTCACCCGTTCGATCCAGGAACCGTCGCCGTTGTCTACAATTTCGATTTGATCGGACATCGGCTCGGTGATGGAGAAGGAGACCAGCGTCTCGTCGGCAAATAAGAATCTCCAGCCCTTGTGGAAGTAGAACAAACTGTCGTCCCTGAAATGAGTCTTAACTTCCGGGGCGCCGTAAGCCTTGATAATCTCGTCGATCGAAGCGCCGAGCCTGATGCCTTTATCGGTGCGGCCCAGGAATCTCCTGGCGATTGGACCCTGGTTGGAGAAGCAACGAAACTCCGTCATACCATCGACACTCGAAACCGTCGCTTCGAAGCCGAGCGAGTTGTAGGTCAGCCTTTCGAAGACGACTTCATGCCGTCCTTCCATCGCCTTGCCCGGGGCCGACGACACTTTGGCTGAGCGGCCGATAACCTCGACCATATCAGGCGAACCGAAGAACGCGATCACCTTCTCCTTCGACGCTTTCATAGGAACGTCGCCGACGCCTTTTGTCGGCGAAAGGATCAGTTCCCGCGTGTCGATTGCCTTGCGGTCAGCCGGCTCCTCGCACCGCTCGAAGGAGTATTCCGGCGGCACTTTCAGCTCGAAAAGCGATTCGTTAACCGGAGCATCGAACACAAAATCGGTGATAACTTCGCGGAACGACGGGCGGCCCGGCCCTTGGTCCAGTTTCAGTTCCATCCGCAGAGGAAGCTTCGTCCCCGGGTCAACCAACACCACGTACTCGCCCAGCAGTGAGAATGAGAACTGGAGCACGTTGTTGCCGTTGAATTTGGCAGCGCCGAGCGCTTTGGCGTCACGCGGCAGATGGCGAAGCCTGTCGTTGAATTCGTCGGCGCAGCCAGTTTCGTCCTCAAGATAAATCTGATACAGCGTCGCCTTCCTGGAACGATGATCGAGCCATAGCATCCGCCGCGCTTCCACGTTGGTGATCTGTTCAGAGCCATTCGACCCCTCAGCGTGTAAGCCCTTGCCCCGTGACCAGATGATGGAACTTACGTGCGGATCGGCTTCACCCCAGAAAGAAAGGGTGCGATAGCGGAGCGATGCAAACGCAGCAACTGCGTCTTGCACGTCGCCAAATGCCACGCTGGGATGCGCAGCGGGGAAGAGGATTAATGCCGCCACGATTATCGCCGCCACCGTGGCAAACGCGGCACTCGCCATGAGCCACCGACGCGGCACTTGACGCTTAATCAAATCCGAGGCATCGATCAGTCGGGTGTCCAGCTTATGAATGGCGGGGGCGGGTCGAAACACGGGCGGAAGTCCGACAAATTCGGGAACCGGCTCCTCGCGCAGGGTTCTTGAGATTCGGTCGAGCAACTGATCGGTATCCAATCGAGACATGACTTGCACTTCCTCGTCTGGTGAATTTCAGTCCGCGCTAATCAGCGATTCGAGTCGGGTTCAGATCGGCAAGCAGTTTACGCAGGTGCGCTCTTGCGCGATGGATCAGAACTCCGATACAGTTGGCGACAATCGTTCCAAGCAGTTCGTGCGTTGCTCGCTTCCGGCGAGCTTGGCCCTGCATCCTGTCTATTTAGAATCTCCAATCCTCGGAAGCGATCGAGAACAATCCCGGACGCCGCTCCTTATCGGCAGATCTGGTTGAACCGCAGGTCAACGGTCCAATCTCATCGCCGTTTCCGCGCGGGCCGTTGGCCCTGCGGTTAAACGACGTTGCCGCTCACTTTTCACTTTTCACTTTTCACTCATTCCTCCCACGCCCGCATCGCCTCGGCCGCCAGCCAGCCGGTGCTGAAGGCCGCTTGAAAGTTGTAACCGCCGATGGGGCCGTCGAGATCGAGCACTTCGCCCGCGAAATAAAGGCCGGGCACGAGCCGGCTCTGCATCGTGCGCGAATCGACCTCGTCGAGCGAGACGCCGCCCGCCGTTACTTCGGCCTTTTTGAAGCCGCGCGTGCCACTGACCGGTACCAGGCAACGCTTGATGGCTGCCGTGCAGCGACTGCGCGCGTCGTGACTGAGCTCTGCCGCTTTCCGCTCGGGTGACAGACCTACGGTTTCCAGCAGCGCGTCCGTCAAGCGGCGAGGCAGGAGCCTGGCGAACAAGCCGCCGACCTGCTTTTTGCCGGCGGCGGCGCTTTCGCGACGCAAGTGCTCGTCCAGCTCGACGTCGGTCACGGCGGGCAAAAAGTCACAGACGAGCGATAAGGAACGCGGCTGCGGATGACCGCTGATCACGCGGCTGACGTCGAGCGCCACGGGGCCCGATAGACCGAAGTGAGTAAACAAGAACGACCCGCGCCGCTCGGCCAGATTTGACGCTTTGCCTTTCTTCGCTTGCCCGAGCGCTTCTCCACCCGGCGCCGTCGCGATGACACGCACCAGTACGTCGGGAATCGTCACGCCTTGCAAAGCGCGGACCCAGGTGGCGTCGGTGGTGATAGGCGTCAGCGCCGGACGTGGCGGCACAATGGTATGCCCCAGTTTGGCGGCCCAGTTGTAGCCGTCACCGGTCGTGCCGGAGCCGGGATACGATTGCCCGCCGGTGGTAATCAGCAATCGCGCGGCGGTCAGCCGGCGGCGCGAGGTGATGAGCGAAAAACCGCCGCCGTCGATTCGCTCGACTTCAAGCAGTGGTTCTTCGAGCGCCAACGTGCAGCCGCTACGGTCGAGTCGCGCCAGCAAGGCGTCGAGGACGTCGGACGCGCGATCGCTGGCGGGGAATATCTTGCCGGTGTCGTGCTCGACCTTAGTGGCCACGCCTTCGGCCTCGATCAGATCCACGAGGTCTTGGGGCGACAAGGCCGCCAAGGCGGAATGAAGAAAACGGCCCGCCGGCCCGAACTCAAGTACGATGCCGCGGCTGTCGGTGGCATGGGTCAGGTTGCAACGTGTGCCCCCCGACATGAGAATTTTAATGCCCGGCCGGCGGTTCTTTTCCAACAGCAGCGTGTGCAGGCCGAGCTCGGCCGACCTCGCCGCGGCGAGCAGTCCTGCCGCTCCGGCGCCGGCCACGATTGCGTCCCACTTCACCATCCGCATGCGGTAACGTTTTTCTCCAAACCAAAATGCTTACCGCGGTTATACACGCCAGTGAGAAAAAGTCATCACCGCGTGCGACGGACTTGATTGCCTGCGTTGTTTTCTCCGGTTATTCTGTGATCGGTGGCATCCTCGCGCATCGAACGTCCTACAGGAGTCGAGTCATGAGCAAAACGTCACAATCGTCGCGTCGTGAGTTCTTGCGGAAATCGGCGGCGGCCAGCGCGGTTTTTACCGCGCCCTGGATCGTGCCGGCGCGTGCCCTGGGGCGCGAGGGCGGCACGGCCGCGAGCGAGACCATTACACTCGGCGTGATCGGCATCGGCCCGCGTTGCACCTACGACCTGAAAGCCATGCTCGGCTTCTCCGACATTCGCTGCCTGGCCATTGCCGACGTGCAGGCCAGCCGCCGCGATGCCGGCAAGAAACTGGTCGACACGCACTACGAGAATCACGATTGCCAGCTCTACCGCGACTTCCGTGAGCTGCTCGACCGCAAAGACATCGACGCGGTGCTGATCGCCACGGGCGACCGCTGGCACGCGCCCGCTTCGATGATGGCCGCCGAGGCCGGCAAGGACGTCTACAGCGAAAAGCCCTGCGGCCTGACCATCGGTCTTTGTCAGCGGCTTGCCGAAACCATTCAGCGAACAGGGCGGGTTTTTCAGGCCGGCACGCAGCGACGCAGCGTGCCCAACTTTCAGCAGGCGGTGGAGCTGGCGCACAGCGGCAAGCTGGGCAAGGTCCATACGCTCTATGCCTCGGTTTATACGCCGTCGCTCGACAATGCCTGGTTGCCGGCCGAGCCGACGCCCGAGCGTGACGTGGTCGATTGGAACCTCTGGCTCGGGCAAGCCCCGTGGCGGCCCTTCAACAGCCAGTACGTGGCCGGCAAGTGGCGCGGTTACTGGGATTTCGATTCCGGCGCCAAGCTGCTCGACTGGGGCGCGCACACCGTCGATCTCTGCCAGTGGGCCAACAAGGCCGACGATACGATGCCGATCGAGTTCGAGCCGCAAGCCAACAACATCACCTGCCGCTATGCCCATGGCGTGACGTTGGTGCTCGACTTCCTCAAGACCCCCTTTGGCGAACGACCGGGCTGGATTCAGCATTTGGGAACTTGCCCGGTGCGGTTCGTGGGTGATGAAGGATCCGTGGAGACGGGCGACAGCGGCGAAATCGAAGTGTCGTCAGCCGCTTTGAAGCGAGAACTGGGCGAGCCGGGCAAAAAGGTGGTGGGGCTCGACGTTTCCGCCCACGCCCGCAACTTTTTCGATTGCATTCGTTCGCGCGACAAGACGAACGCCAACGAGCAGGTGATGCGGCGGTCGCATATTGCCTGTCACGCGGCGTCGCTAGCCTGGATCTTGCAGCGTCCGCTCAAGCTCGATCCGGTCAAAGAGGAATTCATAGGCGACGACGAGGCCAATCGTCTTCGCAGCCGTCCCGCCCGCGATCCTTGGTCCTGATGTGCGGCGCGACGGCTCGCGCGGCCCGTTGGGCCTGCGGTTAAACGAGCCGCGCGCGACCCGTGGTCTTGATGTGCTGGCGCGACCGGCAGCATTTGCCGGGTTATTTATCGCGTCGATCGACGAAGTCGAGAGCGGCCACGGCCAAGGCGCATAAGACGCAGGTGGCCACGCCGGCCGAAAAGCCCATGCTCACGGCCACCAGCTTCTCAATCTGTCGCGTGCCGAACAGCGGCGTTTCGACGCACAAAACCACGGCAGCGCTGATGGTCGACAGCGCGCAGGCGGCCGCTCCCAGGATGAAGATGCCGAACAGGCCGTGCTTCATAAATTCGTGCATGACGTCGTCTCGCGCGGGATTATAGCCCGTGGCCGACTACGGGTACATGACAACTTTACCGTGCGTCGACAAATCGCCTTGCCTTTGCCTCATACCGGGGCAGCGAGCCGAGCGGCACGCACTCGACGGCGACGTTCAGGCCCAGCCGCAGGCGCAACTCGTCAGCCACCCGAGACGGTCGTTCGAGCCGGTCTTCGATCTCGATAGTCAAGCGGTCCATCTCCTCGACCTTGGTGGCGGTGACGCGGAACTCCTCCACCTCGGGAAAACCGTGAACGATCTGCTCGACGGCGCTGGGAAAGACGTTCACACCCCGCACGATCAGCATGTCGTCGAGACGCCCAACCACTCCGCCCTCGAGTATGACAACCCCCCGTTCGCTTTTCGATGGCCGCACCAGGTCGCCCGTGCGATAACGAATCACCGGACTGCCGCAACGGCCTAACGTGGTGAGCACTAGTTCGGAAAGTTCTCCTTCAGTGGCCGGTGTGCCGCCGGCCAGGGAGCGGAATTCGGCAATGAACTCGCTTTCGTTCACGTGCAGGCCGCGGCCGAGACGATCGGCGTAGCCCCACGGACCGACTTCCGTCGCACCAGCATGATCGAACGCCCGAGCATGCCAGGCGCGTTCGATGCGCTCCCGCGTCGCCGGAATGGAACCGCCGGGTTCGCCGGCCAGGATCAACACGCGCACCCCGAGCTTACTCACGTCGATCTGCCGTTGCCGGCCGACTTCGGCGAGGTGCAAAGCGTAGCTCGGGGTGCAGCAGACCACGCTTGCTCGTGCGGTGCGGATCAGTTCGAGCCGGGCGACACTGGTCATGCCGCCGCCGGGCGCCACCAGGCAGCCGCGGGCAGCGGCAGCGTCATACGCGCTCCAGAATCCGATGAACGGCCCAAACGAAAAGGCCATCATCACACAATCGCTCGGCGTCACGTCGGCCGCGTCGAGCACGTACTGCCAGCAGTCGATCCACCACGACCAATCGTCGGCTGTGTCGAGCACGGCGAGCGGGCGACCGTGCGTGCCTGACGTTTGATGGAACCGCACGTATTGCTCCAGCGGCCAGGTGCCGTTGGCAGCCATGCCGTCGCCTACGGCGACAAGCTGCTCCTTCGTCGTATAGGGCATCCTTTCCAAATCGACGAACGCGCGAAGCGGCAGTTCGATATCGGCCAGCGCGGCGGCATAGAACGAATTGGCCGGCAGAATCTGTTCGAGGAGCGCGTTGAGTCGCGCGAGTTGATATCTTTCGAGCGCTTCGCGGTCGAGCGATTGCAGCCGGCGGCGTTCGTCGGGCGATGTGCAGTTCATAAACAGTCATCGTACTCGTCCCAATCCTCGTGTTTGAGCCGATCCCACGCCAGGGCCTCGAGTTCTTCGCGTGTCCACGGATTATCATCATAGCTGACATCGTTCAGGCATTGGAATTCCTCCAATCGCAGCAAGACGAACGTCTCCTTGGTCCGCGGGATCAGCAAGCGCGGCGGGACAACTTCCGGGTGTTCCAGGGCTTGCACTTGCTGTTCTGTGAGTTCAATCATGCTTGCCTCGTTTCTCATTATCTTACCGTACCCCCGCAGCTCGGACCCTGGCACGCGCTATCGGGTTGAAAATCAATGGCGTGCCAGTTCGACGCCCAGAAGCTGAGCGAGCGCCTCGCGCACGACAGCGCTTCGCCCCGCAAGGGAGTGTTTGGCTGCATACTCGTCGATGGCTTCCACGAGCTTCGTTTCGTCACCGCTTAGCACGGTGCCAACGGCGACGCGCTCGTGGTGCCGCGCGGCGGCAGCGCGCGCCCATGCGCGAAGCTCCGGCAAATCTTGCTTCACTTGTTCGCGAATCACACGGTGCCGCTCCTTTTCTTCTGGCGTCGCCTCGCGTATGATTCGCTTACGGTTCTGATCGGCCATCGTTCTCTCCACGCCTCGGACTTCGGCTTACTCATCGACTTCGTATGCCGTTACCGGATAGATGGTCACGTCGTCAATTTCTTCGTAGACGACAAAGATCAAGCGTCCGTCCGGCGTATATCCCGTGACGACCGGCCGGCCTGAGCTACGGCTAACTGTTGCTTCCAATGGATTGTAGATCGCCGCCTCGACGTCTTCGGGAGTGAGGCCGTGCTCGGCGATATGCTCCACGTTTCCGCCGGCTTCGTAGTTCCAGACGACCTCGTACCACGGCATATTGCGTTCATGTGCCTCCGCCTCGGATCCTCAATCGGCAAGAGGTGCGACGCCCACACCTAGTGCCACTGGTATTGTAATAAGCGATTTACCAAACCGCCAAGGCGATATCTGTGCATTGACTGGCGCACCACGCAAAGCGACGATAAACGAACTGCCAGGTGATCGCCGCCTCGGGCTGGCAACCAACGATGCTATCGACCTTGGATTGACTGACATGATTCGCGTGGTGGACGTAACGCAGCACTATAGCGTGCGGCCGGTGCTGCGGCACGTGAGCCTGGAAATCGACGAGGGTGAGATGGTTACCATCCTCGGCCCCAACGGCATGGGCAAGACCACTTTGCTCGGCGTGATGGCGGGTGTCATTCAACCTCAAAAGGGATTCGTCGAGATCAACGGGCTGCGCCGCTACGGTAGCGAGGACGAGGAGCTCGAAGTCCGCAAACTCGTCTACTATCTGCCCGATCATCCTTGGTTGCCGAAAAACCGCACTGGGCGAGAGTTCCTCTTTGGCGTTGGCCGTATCTATGGCCGCGACGACGATCGACTCTTCGACCACGTGGAGCGTCTGCTAAGGCTGTTCGAACTGGCCCGGGAAGGCGATTGGCCGATCCGCAGTTACTCCAACGGCCAAAAGAAGAAAATCGCCATCTGCGCGGCGCTCGTCAGCGAGGCGCCCGTACAATTGCTCGATGAGCCGTTTTCCGGCGGCCTAGACCCTTCGGGCATCTTCGCGCTGAAACGGGTGCTGCAGCGGCTCACCGAGCGCGGCGAGGTCACCATCGTGATGACGACGCCGGTCCCCGAGGTTGTCGAAGAGCTGTCGCACCGTATTGTCGTCTTGCGCGAAGGCCAGGTGGCGGCCTTTGAAACTGCAACGGGCCTGCGGCGGATGGCACAATGCTCGGGCCCGCTTTCCGAAGCGTTGGAGAAGTTGCTGCACCCCGAGACGCTCGACAACGTGGCGCACTACTTTGAAGAGACGCCGTTATGATTCGTGCCGCCGTTCGCTGGCTGCGCATCGCGGCGCCTCCCCGCTGGACGCCGTTGGCCTTGCTGCCGATTGCGGTCATGGAGCTCATCTACGGCTGGTTGATATGGCAATGGCAAGGAGCCGGCGCGGCCGAACTGCTCGAGAAGCGCGACAATATCTGGGTGTTCCTGGCATTCATACTCGGCGTGCAACGGGTCTGGGAGTTTCACCCGCTGTTTCACGAGGATTATCGAAATTGGCTGCGGCTGACGCCCTGGACCAGCCGTTCGCCTTTGCCCGTCGGCCCGATTCATCTCTTGCCGCAGGACGCCCTGTGGCTGGGCCTGGCTCTGCTCCTGTGGCACGATCCGGGCGTCTCACGGCTCTACCTG
>DASSFG010000331.1:0-9265 GCA_035694685.1 Pirellulales bacterium | reverse complement strand
TATCTGACTTATCTGCGAGACCGACTTACCGCGGCACGAGATCTGTTGTCCTCTTCCGGATCTATTTTTGTCCAAATTGGGGATCAGAACGTCCATCTCATTCGATCGCTGCTGGACGAAGTCTTCGGCACTGATCATCACGTGGCGACAATCACGTTTAAGACGTCGGTCGGCCTTGGTGCGACGTATCTCGATCGAGTGTGCGACAACATTTTGTGGTATGCGCGTGACCACGAACAATTGAAGTTTCGCTCGCTGTTTACCCTCCTAGAGCGCGGCGAACGCGGCGCGACGAGATACAACTATGTGGAGCTTCCTGACGGCAGCGAGCGTTCAACGACGACAGAAGAACGTGATAGCGACGTTGCATTCCCCAGCGGAACGCGGTTCTTTACCGACCAGGGGCTGACGTCGCGACGCCAAGGCACCGAAGCTGAGCGATATGCGGTTGATTTCCGTGGCGGAACCTACAGACCGAGCGTGGGCACGTGGCGCACAACGAATGTGGGGATGCGCAGGCTGATCATCGCAAATCGTCTGATGTCAACGGACCGACAGGTCCGTTTCAAGAAGTACTTTGATGACTTCGGTGCCATCGGTCTAACTAACTTTTGGGAGGATGCGGGAGGTGGAATACAGAGCCGCTCGGATCCAAAAATCTATGTCGTTCAAACGAACACAAGGGTGATCGAACGATGCTTGTTGATGTCCACCGATCCTGGTGACTTGGTGCTCGATCCGACCTGTGGAAGTGGCACTACTGCGCAAGTTGCAGAGCGGTGGGGCCGTCGCTGGATAGTCATCGACACGTCACGCGTGGCACTTGCGCTTGCTCGCTCGCGACTCACCGGTGCGAGCTATCCGTACTACTATCTTGCCGATAGCCTGGATGGCCAATTGAAAGAAGCGGAAGTCACCCGCACCGCGCCCTCCGAAACGCCGACGCATGGCGATATCCGCCAAGGGTTCGTCTACGAGCGGGTGCCGCACGTCACGCTCAAGTCGATCGCCAACAACGCCGAGATCGATGTGATCTGGGAAAGATTCCAGCAGAAGCTGGAGCCGCTCCGCGAAGCTCTCAATCAGGCGCTCAAGCAGACCTGGCAGGAATGGGAGATTCCGCGCGAGGCCGACGAGAAATGGCCGGCCAAGACGAAAGCGCTGCACGCCGAGTGGTGGCAGTTGCGCATCGCGCGGCAAAAGGAAATCGACGCCTCGATCGCCGCCAAAGCCGAGTTCGAATATCTCTACGACAAACCTTACGAAGATAAGTCGAAAGTCCGCGTCGCCGGGCCGTTCACCGTCGAAAGCATTTCTCCGCACCGCGTGCTCACGGTGGGCGAAGACGACGAGCTGATCGATCGTCGCGTTGTACGGGACGGGCCGGGAGGCCCATCCTCCGACGGCGGCGACGAAGCCGGGTTCGTACACATGATCCTGGAAAACCTGCGGACCGCGGGCGTGCAGCAGGCGCACAAAGAAGACAAGATCAACTTCACTTCGCTCGCTCCCTGGCCCGGCCGCCTGATCTGCGCCGAAGGCCGCTATGTGGAGGGAGATCCAGAAGACGGTGCGAACTACCGGGAGGCTGACGCCTCCCGCTCGCCACAGGCGAGCGGCACGCGTGAGCGTGCCGGTAGTACACCAGTGGAACGCCGGGCCGGCGTCTTTATCGGTCCCGAATTCGGCACGGTCTCGCGGCAAGACCTGGTCGAGGCGGCACGTGAGGCCGCCGACGCCAACTTCGACGTGCTGGTGGCCTGCGCCTTCAATTACGAAGCCCACGCCTCGGAGTTCAACAAGCTCGGCCGCATCCACGTGCTCAAAGCGCGCATGAATGCCGACCTGCACATGGCCGACGACCTGAAGAACACCGGCAAAGGCAACCTGTTCGTGATCTTCGGCGAGCCCGATATCGAAGTCCTGCCCGCCGCCGGCGACGGCGCCACGGCCGGGCAAATTCAGGTGAAGATCAAGGGCGTCGACGTCTTTCATCCCAACACGGGCGAGGTGCGCAGCGATGGCCCCGAGGGGATCGCCTGCTGGTTCATCGACACCGACTACAACCAGGAGAGCTTTTTCGTGCGTCACGCCTATTTCCTCGGCGCCAACGATCCTTACAAGGCGCTCAAAACGACGCTCAAGGCCGAAATCGACGCCGACGCCTGGGCAACACTCCACAGCGACACTTCCCGCCCCTTCGACAAGCCCACCAGCGGGCGGATTGCGGTCAAGGTCATCAACCATCTGGGCGACGAGGTGATGAAGGTGTTTCGGGTTTCGTAGCCCGGAACGGGCGTGACTCATCAGCCCAGGGCAACGCCCTGGGTTGGAAAGGCGGTATAACACCGGATGCCCTGAAAGGGCGTAACATGAACGACCGAACGACCTTCGATTACAATCGACGACGCCGACCGAGGCCGATGTTACATCACGTCGTGAACAACCACGCGATCTCGAATCACACCCAACCGCGGCATACACCGGCGCCATGCCGCAAGGTGAAACAATGCAAGGCGCGCCCTGAAAGGTGACTCATGCCCCAATCGCTCTCAAAGGTTCTGATCCACATCATCTTCAGTACAAAAAACCGCACGCCGTTCCTCAAAGACCCGGCGTTTCGCGAACGGCTCAACGGCTACATGGTCGGCACGCTCGACAATCTTCGCTGCCCTTCGCTGCAGGTTGGCGCCGTCGAAGACCATATCCACATCCTTTGCCATTTATCGCGCACGATGTCGGTGGCCGAGTTAGTGGAGGAAATCAAGAAGTCGTCGTCGAAATGGGTGAAGGCCGAAATGCCATCGCTCCACGATTTCTATTGGCAATCGGGCTACGGCGTTTTTTCCGTCAGCCCCTCCGCGGTGGACGAGGTGGTCGCGTACATCGTGAATCAGGAGGAGCACCATCGGAAGCGGACGTTTCAAGAAGAGTTTCGTTTGTTCCTCCAGCGCCACGGGATCGAATACGACGAACGTTACGTATGGGACTAAAACAACCCGTCGCACCCCGTTGGGGTGCCGGGCGTCGGGGGCACCGATACCCAGGGCAACGCCTTGGGTAGGAAGGTGAGTACCATTGGAAGCCCTGAAAGGGCGCAATATGAACCACCGAACGATGTCGAACCGCACCGCCGCGATCGTTGACCGACGCGTCCGTTGACCGACACGACGGTGGGGTGCCGCAACGGTGTGTCGGTCACGCCGACCGGTCGCACCCCGTTGGGGTGCCCGACTCGAGCGCCATCGTTACCCAGGGCGTTGCCCTGGGCTGATGAGTGTGACCCCTTCGGGGTCGGAAATATGACCACGACGCCAGACGGGAACACAAAATGGACTTCCGCATCGCCGACACGTTCACCGATGGCCTCGCCCGCCTGACGGGCGACGAGCAGAAGGCCGTCAAGACGACGGCATTTGACTTGCAAATCGACCCGGCGAATCCGGGGATGCAGTTTCATAAACTCGATAAGGCCAAGGACCGCAACTTCTGGTCGGTGCGCGTCAGCGGCGATATCCGCCTGATCGTTCATCGGACGAAAACGAGCTTACTGTTATGCTACGTCGACCATCACGACGCCGCCTACCGCTGGGCCGAACGCCGAAAGCTCGAAACCGTACTTCCCACCAGATTCGCCGCAAGGCCGACCGACTCTTGCCGCCCGAACTGGCCGACGTCGATGGTAACGCCGAACAGCGCCGCGGCACGGTCTCGGTCTTCAACGGCCCAGAGCCCACGGTGGAAGTCTTCGCCACCCAGGACGAGGAAGGAGCGGCAGTTGCGCAGTGGCTCGCCAAGCGTCGAAACGAGGGAGTGCCCGCCAACGAAATTGCCTTGTTCGTCCGCTCGCACGCACAACTTCCCCGCGCCCTCCGTGCCGCTGCGGCGGCCGGTCTTGAAGCTTGCCAGCTCGACGACCGGATCGAACCGCGGGATGGTTGTATCTCCGTCGCTACATTGCACCTGGCCAAAGGCTTGGAGTTCAAGGCGGTCGCCGTCATGGCCTGCGACGACGAAATCATTCCACTTCAGGAGCGCATCGACGCGGTCGGCGACGAGGCCGACTTGGAAGACGTGTTTGATACGGAGCGGCATCTGCTCTATGTCGGCTGCACGCGCGCTCGGGACCACCTGCTCATCACCGGTGTTGATCCCGCTTCGGAGTTTCTGGACGACCTCTGAAAGCATGTCTCATCGTCGGCAGCCATAACTGATTGGGTTCAGAAGCAAGTTACGCTATGGTAATACCGAAAAAGCGCCAGCATTGGGACGTTCAGAATCAACGTCAGCAAACCGGGCGTCGGCTACTCGAGTGGCGGAAAAATGCAAGTCAAATTGCAAAATACAAAAGTCAAAATGGAATGGCGTCTGACGATTGCTCGTGCGTCAACTGACGATGCTGGTGACTGGCTTGCCGGACACGTCGGTGAGGCGGAAGTCGCGACCCTGGAAACGGTAGGTGAGCCGCGTGTGATCGACGCCTAAACAGTGCAAGATCGTGGCGTTGAGATCGTGGACGTGAACGCCGTCGGCGACGACGTTGTAAGCGTAGTCGTCGGTGCGGCCATAGCTCATGCCCGGCCGAATGCCGCCGCCGGCGAGCCAGACGGTAAAGCAGCGGCCGTGATGGTCGCGGCCGAAATTCGCCGGCTTGAGCTCGCCCTGGCAGTAAGCCGTGCGGCCGAATTCGCCTCCCCAAACGACGAGCGTGTCGTCGAGCAGACCGCGACTCGCCAAATCACTCAATAATGCGGCGGTGGCCTGATCGATGTCGCGGCACTGCAGCCGCAGGTCGCCCGGCAAGTTGTAGTGCTGGTCCCAGCCGCGATGATAAAGCTGCACGAAACGCACACCGCGCTCCACCAACCGGCGGGCCAAGAGGCAATTGGCGGCAAAGCTGCCCGGCCGCCGAGCGTCGTCGCCATAAAGCTTGAACGTCGACTCCGGCTCCCCCGCCAGGTCGGTCAATTCAGGCACGGATGTCTGCATGCGAAACGCCATTTCATACTGGGCCACGCGCGTGCTGATTTCGGGATCGCCGGCCGCGGCCTGCCGGTGCTCGTTGAGTGCCCGAACGGCGTCGAGCAGCTCTCGTCGCGTGGCGCCATCGACGCCGCGTGGATTGGAGAGGTACAACACCGGGTCGCCCTGCGAGCGAAAGGCAACCCCTTGATGGTTGGACGGCAAAAACGCCGATCCCCACAGCCGCGCATAGAGCGGATCGTCGGGCCGGGCCGCGCTGCCGCGCGACAACAGCACCACGAAGGCGGGCAGGTCGTCGGCCTCGCTCCCCAGTCCGTAACTGAGCCAAGAACCGAGGCTGGGCCTGCCCGGTTGCTGATGGCCGGTTTGCAGGTAGGTGACCGCCGGATCGTGATTGATCGCTTCCGTATTGAGCGACCGGACGATGCAGAGCCGGTCGGCTTGCTGGCCGAGGTGCGGCAAGAGCTCGCTGATCCATGCTCCGCACTCGCCGAATTGGCGAAAGCGAAAGGGGGAGGCGACCAGCGGCAACGATTTCTGATTTGAGGTCATGCCGGTCAAGCGTTGCGTGCCCCGGACCGATGCCGGAAGTTCCTCGCCATGCCGACGGGCCAATTCAGGCTTAAAATCGAACAGGTCGATTTGCGACGGGCCGCCGTGCATGAATAGGTAGATCACCCGACGTGCCCGGGGCGTGAGGTGGGCGCCGTCGTCATCGGCCGCGGCTCGAGCGGCCATCAACTCGGCCAGCGCCACGGCGCCGAGGCTGCACGCCGACTGTCCCAAAAGCTGGCGGCGCGTGATGGCGAGGTGTGAGTTGGCCCCGCCGCCGGGCCTGTTTTCGCAAGAAAAGTGCATGTCAGTTCTTCGAGAGCGCTTCGTCCAGGTTTAAGATGGCATGGGCCACGATCGTCCACGCGGCCACGTCTGCCGACGGCAGCGAGACATCCGGCTTCGACTCGCCGACCGAGAGCAACGCCTCGGCCAGTCGCAGGTCGCCCCGGTATTTTTCGATTTGCCGGCTGAGCAGGCGTGCTAGTTCCGCCTGCTCCAGGTCGTCGGGGCGTCGGCTGAGGACGATGGAAAACGCCAGGCGGAGGCGGTCGTCGTCGGCCGGGCAATCGCTCTTCAGCACACGTTCGGCCAGCTTTCGCGCCGCTTCGACGAACGTCGGGTCGTTGAGCACCACCAGGGCTTGCAGCGGCGTATTCGTGCGCGAGCGGCGCACCACGCAGGTCTCGCGCGTGGGCGCATCAAAAGCCAGCAGCGAGGGCGGGGGCGCTTGACGCTTCCAAAACGTGTAAAGCCCGCGGCGGTACAAGTCCTCTCCGTGGTCCGGCTGGTACGATTGTTCGCCGCCGTACGAAACCGCTTCCCAAATTCCTTCCGGCTGATACGGCTTCACGCTCGGCCCGCCGAGAGAACGCACGAGCAGTCCGCCGGCGGCCAATGCCTGGTCGCGGATCAGCTCGCCGGGCAACCGATAGCAGGGGCCGCGCGCCAACAGGCGGTTGTCAGGATCGCGAGCGAACAGCTCCGCGGGAGCGTGCGAGCTTTGACGATACACGGCGCTGGTTACGATCAGCCGCTGCAAGGCTTTGACGTCCCAGCCCGATTCGACGAACTCGACCGCCAGCCAGTCCAGCAGCTCAGGATGGGTGGGGCGCTCGCCTTGCGAGCCGAAATCGTTGAGCGTGCCGACCAGACCCTGGCCGAAATAATGATGCCAGAAGCGATTGACGATCACACGCGCCGTGAGCGGCTGATCGCGATCGACCAGCCAGCGGGCCAGCGCTAGCCGATCGGCCCGCGCACCTGCCGGCAGGGGCGGCAGCACGGTGGGCACGCCCGCATCGACACGTTCTTGTGGCTGATCGTACTGGCCGCGCACCAGCACGAAAGCCTCGCGCGGCGAATCGAGCTCGCGCATCACCATGGCCGTGGGCACCGTGGCCCGGAAGTCGTCGAGCTCACGCCGCGCCTCGACCAGGCGGCGATAATTGCCGCGCCAGGGTTCCTTTGCCACGTGTGTCAAGAAAAAGTGCCGCAGCTCCTCTTTCTCGGGCCCGGTGCGCTCGGTGGACGTATCCAGGAGGTACCTTAAACGCTCAGCCACAAACAGGTCGGCCACTTCGGCGGCGGTCAGCGTTCGATCGTACAGATGGGCCTCGTCAATCAGTCCCTTGAGGCCGTAACCTTCGCTCCGCCAACCCAGACGCCACGGACGTGCGACGGAAATCGGGCCAGCGAGGCTATCGTAAACGACCTTCATGTCGAGCGGTCGGCCATCGAGATAGACGGCAACTCCGCTGGCGGCGCCACCGCCGTGGTAGCTGACCGCCACGTGGCGCCAGCCACCCAACGGCACCTGCTCATGCGACGTGAGCAAGATGCTTTCGCCCTCGTTGCGATGCATGAACTGCACGACGAGCATTGATTTTTCGACCATCACGTTGAAGCCCCGCAAATCGTCGCGGTCGTCAAAACGGCAGATGATCGAGCCCGGCTGGCCGGTTGCCAGAAACCAGGCCGCCACGGCAAACGGCCGGTCGCGCTCCGGCAGCAGCGGCGCGTCGAGCTCCAGCCAGGAGTCGCCGTCGAACGACGCCGCCTGCCCCGAAATGCCGGGAACAAAGGCGACGTTTCCCTGTGGCCGTACTGTTGCAGAACTCGTCGCCTCGCAATCGACCGTAGCCAGCGACGGCGGCGGGGTGGGCAGCATGTGAATGGCTCCGCGCTGCCATTCGCTCTGCGCTTGAGCGACGGATTCGGCCTGTTGCTCACAGGTCGCGGCAAGCTCGTCGACGGTCCGCTGCAAGCTATTCATGCGAAGCGTCTGCCCGGGCAGCGGCGCCGACACCTGCGGATCGGTGTTTCCGTCGCGGCCGACGTTTCCCTTTTCCGGCAGGTTGTTGAAAAACGCAAACATCCGGTAGAAGTCTCGTTGCGAAAGGGGATCGAACTTGTGGTCGTGGCAACGCGCACAACCAAGCGTCAGGCCCAACCACACGGTGGCGGTGGTCTGCACGCGATCGCAGACGTACTCGACGCGATATTCTTCGTCGATGATGCCCGACTCGTTCGTCACCGGATGATTGCGATGAAAGCCGGAAGCGATCTGTTGCTCCAGCGTGGCTTGCGGCAGCAGGTCACCGGCGAGTTGTTCGACCGTGAACTGGTCGAAAGGCATGTTTGCGTTGAACGCCGCGATCACCCAGTCGCGCCACCGCCACATCTGCCGCTCATTATCGACAAAGTAGCCGTTCGTGTCGGCATAGCGAGCGGCGTCGAGCCATTCCAAGGCGAAGCACTCTCCGAAATGGCCAGAAGCGAGCAGTCGATCGACCAACCGTTCGTAAGCGTCCGGGCGTGCATCGGCGGCATAGGCTGCGACCTCGGCCGGCGAAGGAGGCAGACCGATCAGGTCGAGCGATAAGCGACGGGCCAGGGTAAAGCGATCGGCTTCCGGCTGCGGTGGCAGACCTTCGCGGTCGAGCCTGGCCAGCACGAACCGGTCGATTGGCGTCTGTGCCCAGGACGGATTTCGATTGGCCGGCAGCGGCCTTTTGACCGGCGGCTCGAGCGACCAGTGAGTTTCGTATTCCGCTCCCTGGTCGATCCATTGCCTCAACCTAAAGCGCTCGGCGGCCGACAAACTCTTGCCGCTCGACGGCGGCGGCATCCGCTCGCTGTCGTCGGTGGAAGTGATCCTCCGCCAGAGCTCGCTTGCTTGCGCGTCGCCGGGCACAATCGGCCGTCGCCCATCGCGATCGCCGGATGCACCATCGGCGATATCGAGACGCAGCTCGGCCTGCCGCTGTTGCACGTCGGGACCATGGCACTTGAAACACTTGTCGGCGAGGATTGGCCGGATATCGCGGTCGAACGACAATTGCTCATCGGCTTTTGCCCGCGCCGCCGGCGCCAGCGCAATACAGCACGCGGTGAGCAAATAAACTGCCCGCAACGGCCTATGATAACCTGGCGACAGAAACCATCGGGAAAAAATTGCACGCTTGACTGGCATGCCTTCCATCTTAGCAACCGGCCCGCGATGCAGCTATTTAGCCCGCATTGCGCACCTGCCCCCGTAGCCGCGCGACAGCGCGCCCGACACTAACCCGAAGCGCAAGTTTTTGACGTTGCGCATTTCGGTTTCCGCCGCGGAGCGGCGCTCGGAATGTAGCCGTGGGCGAAGCCCGCGGTACGGTGTGGCGTGCGTTGGCGAAGCCGCGGAGCGGCGGCGGAGGGACGACGGTTGGCACTACGTCGCCGCTCCGCG